>CAZNWS010000050.1:0-8526 GCA_964576495.1 uncultured Hydrogenophaga sp.
CCAGCAATTCCACCCGCGCGATCAGCACGCCCAGTTGGATGGTCTGGATGACGGTGCGCACCGCGGCCTCGATGCTGGGGAAGGAGCAAATCGCCGCCGAGATGGCTTCGGGCAAGGGGTACAGGCGTACGGTGACTTCGGTGATCACGCCCAGCGTGCCTTCACTGCCCACCATCAGGCGGGTCAGGTCGTAACCTGCGCTCGACTTCTTGGCGCGGGTGCCGGTGCGGATGATCTCGCCCGACGAGGTGACCACTTCCAAGGCCAACACGTTTTCGCGCATGGTGCCGTAACGCACGGCGTTGGTGCCGCTCGCGCGGGTGGCCGTCATGCCGCCGATGGACGCGTCCGCGCCAGGGTCGATGGGGAAGAACAGGCCTTGATCTTTGACGGCTTCGTTCACGGCTTTGCGCGTCACGCCAGGTTGCACGGTGACGGTCAGGTCTTCGGCGTTGACCGAGATGATGCGGTTCATGCGGCTGACGTCCAAGCTGATGCCGCCTTGGATGGCCAGCAAATGCCCTTCGAGTGAGGAGCCCACGCCAAAGGGGATGACGGGTGTGCGGTGCTCGGCGGCCAAGCGCACCGCGTCTTGCACGTCTTGGGTGGATTCGGCGAACACCACGGCCGAGGGCGGTGGCACGTGGGTGAACGCGGATTCATCGCGCCCGTGCTGTTCGCGCACGACCAAGGCCGTGGAGCACTGCGCACCGAAGCGTTCGCGCAAGGCCGTCAGCAGGGCTTCGGGCACGGCCCGCAAAGAGACCTGGGGTTCGAGCAGGGCATTGGCGATGGGGGCATTCATGGGCGCGCTCCGGTGAACAGATAATGGGTCATTATCGGCAAAGACAATCAGGAGCACCAGATGGGCAACCGACTCACACAAATCGCCACCCGCACCGGTGACGCCGGCACCACCGGCTTGGGCGACAACACCCGGGTGTCCAAAAACAGCTTGCGTGTGCACGCCATGGGCGAGGTGGACGAACTCAACGCCCACATCGGCGTTTTGCTGTGCGAAGACATACCCACGGATGTGCGCGATGTTTTGGTGGAGGTGCAACACCAGCTCTTCAATTTGGGCGGCGAATTGTCCATCCCCGGCTTTGAGCTGCTCAAGCCCGAGGCGGTCATGGCTTTGGACGAGGCGCTCGAACACCACAACGGGCAGTTGCCCAAGCTCGAAGAATTCATCTTGCCAGCGGGCACGCGCGGCGCCAGCCTGGCCCATGTGTGCCGCACCGTGGCGCGTCGCGCCGAACGCGCGGTGGTGGCGCTGGGCAATGAAGAGGCGATCAAAGAAGCGCCACGCCAATACCTCAACCGTTTGTCCGATTTGATGTTCGTGATCTCCCGCGTGCTCAACCGTTTGAACGGTGGACAGGATGTGTATTGGAAAAGCGAACGGATGAAAAAAAGCCCCGAGGCCTGAGCGTCGGGGCTGTGCCTGGGGCGAAGGCCTTTAGGCTTTGCGGTTGAGCAGGGCGTACAACACGATCGCACCGAAAGTCGCGGTCCCGATGCCACCCAAGGCAAATTGACCGAAGTGCAAGGTGAACTCACCGGTGCCCAAGATCAGGGTGATGGCCGCCACCAAGAGGTTTTTGTTGTTGGAGAAATCCACCCGGTTGTCGACCCAGATCTTGGCGCCGGCAATCGCGATCAAACCAAACACCACGATCGAGACACCGCCCATCACGGGCAGTGGGATGGTTTGGATGAGCGCGCCGAACTTGGGGCTGAAGCCCAAGACGATGGCCATCAAACCGGCCACCACGAAGATGGCGGTCGAATAGATTTTGGTCGCGGCCATGACGCCGATGTTCTCGGCGTAGGTGGTCACGCCCGTACCGCCGACACTGCCCGCGACCATGGTGGCCACGCCGTCGCCCATGAAGGCTCGGCCCATGTAGCGGTCCAGGTCTTTGCCGGTCATGGCGGTCACGGCCTTGATGTGACCCAAGTTCTCGGCCACCAAGATGACGGCCACGGGGGCAACCAAGAGCATGGCGTTGGCTTCAAACACGGGCGCGCTGAAGTTCGGCAAACCGAACCAAGCGGCGTTGGCGATGCCGCTGAAGTCGATCGGTTTGCCCAAGCCCAATCCGTTGGTCAGCACGGCATAGACCACGCTGGCGACGATCAAACCCACCAAAATCAGCAAACGCTGCAACATGCCTTTGGTGAACACGGCGACCAGGGCCACGCTCACGAAGGTGATGGCTTGCATCCAGGCGTCGAATTGGGTGGGCGCCATGTTTTTGATGGGGATGCCCGCCAAATTCAAGCCGATCACCGCGACCACCGAGCCAGTCACCACCGGTGGCATGAAGCGCTCAATCCAACCGGTGCCGATGGCTTGCACCACCATGCCGATGAGGGTGTAGACCACGCCACACGCGATGATGCCGCCCAAAGCCACGCCGATGTTGGCATTCGGGCCGGGGCCGGCGTAACCGCTGGCTGCGATCACCACACCGATGAAGGCGAAGCTCGAGCCCAAGTAGCTGGGCACCTTGCCTTGCGTCATGACAAAGAAAAGCAGCGTGCCCACACCGCTCATGAGCACGGCCACGTTGGGGTCAAAGCCCATGAGCAGCGGTGCCAACACGGTGGCGCCGAACATCGCGATCAGGTGCTGCACGCCCATGACGCCGGTTTGAGTCCATGGCAGCCGCTCGTCGGGTCCCACGACGCCGCCGTGGTTCAGCGCATCGGCGGATTTTTCGGTCCAGTTGAACATGCCCATTCAATAGCTCCTGTGGTTGAGGTGATGGTGATTGTGCGCCAAGGCGCTTCAGGTTTTTCGGCTGACCAGCACAATACCCGCAGCCACGCCCAGCAAGGCCACGACCAAGCGCCAGGTCAGGGGTTCACCCAACAGAACCACGCCCAGCACCAAAGCAAAGAGCGGCGTGAGGAAGGTGAAGGTCGCCATCAGTGTGGCTGGGTAATGGCGCAGCAGCCACATCCAGGTCAGGTAACTGGCGAAGGCGCCGATGAGGGTTTGCACGCCCATGGATGCCCATGCTTGAGTGGAATAGCTCAACGACCAGGTCTCGCCCAGGGCCAGCGAAATCAAGGGCGCGACCACGGCGGTGACACCCAGTTGGTAGAACAGGGTTTTCTCGGCGCTGGCACTCGATAAGCGCGTGGCGCGGATGGCCAGCGTGGTCAAGCCCCACAAGGCCCCGGCGGCCAAGGCCATGGCGTCGCCCAACCATTGGCGCGGCAGTTCGGTGCTGCCCCCAAAGCTTTCGCTGAAAGCCACCGCCACGGCCAAAAACGCGATCCACAAACCCAACCACTGCACCGATCGCAAGCGCTCCCCGGGCACCACGCGCGGCAAAAGCAAGGCCACCACAAAGGGGCTGGTGTACAAGAACACGGTCAGTCGAGAGGCGCTGGTGTGTTGCAGGCCCAGATAGATAAAAGCGAATTCGCCCGCGAACAACAAGCCCGCAATCAGGCCACCGCGCAAGGTGCCGTCGCGGTTGAACAGTGGCACGCCTCGCATTCGGCACCACAGCCACAACAAGCTGGCCGCACCCCACACGCGCAAGCTCGCCTGCCACAGCGGTGGCACTTCGGCCACGGTGATCTTGATGAGGATTTGTTGAAAACCCCAAACGGCGCAGCACACGACCAAGAGGGTCATGGCCAAGGCGTCGAGGTGGTCTTTGCGTTGCGGTGTCTGGGGCATGGTGGCCCCGACTTTAAGCGAAGGCAAACGCCATGTCGGGGGGCTGGCCGTCGATCAAACTGGCCAAAGCCTTGCCCGAGCCGGCGCCGTGGGTCCAGCCCAAGGTGCCGTGCCCCGCGTTGACCCACAGCTTGCCCACGCCGGTGCGTCCGATCAAGGGAATGTTGGTGGGGGTGGCGGGGCGCAGGCCACACCAGAAGTGCGGGTCGCCACCTTGTTCAACGGATCGGGTGTCGGCCACGCCGGGGAAGACCTCTTCGATGCGGTTGAGCAGCATGTCGCAGCGTCGGCGCGCCAGTGGTGTGTCCAAGCGCAAGTCAAAGCCGCCCAACTCAATCGTGCCGGCCACGCGCAGCTGATCGCCCAAACGTGAGATGGCGATTTTGCGGGTGTCGTCGATCATGCTGACCATGGGCGCGCGCGCGGGGTCGCGCAAAGCCAAGGTCGCGCTGTAACCCTTGCCGGGATAGATGGGCACACGCACGCCCACCGAACGCAGCAGCGCGGTGGTGTACGAGCCGCAGGCCACCACGTAAGCGTCGGCGTGCAGGGCCAGGGCTTCGCCGCTGCGGCGACTGCGCACGTGCACCTGGCGAATGCCTTGGTCGTCGCGTTCCAGCTGTTCGATGTCGTGGCCCAACAGCATTTGCGCACCGGCTTGTGCACAGCGTTCGGCCAAGGCTTGGGTGAACACCAGCGCGTCGCCCGACTCGTCGGTCTCGGTGTAAGTGCCGCCCACGATGCGGTCGGCAAAGGCTTGCAAAGCGGGCTCGATGTGCAACAACTCGTCGCGCCCGATCACGCGGCGTTGCACGCCGTGGCGACGCATGAGCGCGGCCGCGCCCGAGGCGCCCTCAAAGGCTTCGCGGTCGGTGTAGTAGTGAGCGATGCCGCGTTGCACGCGGTGGTATTCGATGCCGGTTTGTTCGACCACGTCTTTCAAAGCCTGGTGGCTGTAAGCACCCAAGGCCACGAGTTGCGCCACGTTGCGCTCAAACGCCCGGTCGTGGCATTGGCCCAAAAACGCCAGCGCCCAGCGCCACTGATCGGGGTCGAGTTGTGGGCGAAACAAGAGCGGCGAGGTGGCGCTGAACATCCACTTCAGGGCCTTGAGTGGTGCTTCTCGGTTGGCCCAGGGTTCGCAGTAGCTCACCGAAATTTGCGCGGCGTTGGCAAAGCTGGTCTCCATCGCGGCGGCGTCTTGGCGGTCGACCAGGGTGACCTGGTGGCCGCGCTGCAGCAGGTGCCAAGCGGTGCTCACGCCGATGATGCCGGCGCCTAAAACCACGGTGTGCATAAGGAATCCCGTTGAATGTGATGAACAAGCAGTATCCGCATCCGCCCAATTTTTGTGAAGTGAAATCACATTAAAATCAATTCTATAAGTCATGCTAATAAATGAGGTGGCGATGAGCACGTTCGATCCCGATGCCTTGGAGTGTTTGGCCGCCATCCTGGAAGAGGGTGGTTTTGAGCGCGCCGCGCAACGTTTGTCCATCACACAGTCGGCCGTTTCACAGCGCTTGCGCGCACTCGAGGCACAGGTGGGCACGGTCTTGGTGGTGCGCAGTCGACCCATCAAACCCACCGCGGCAGGGCAGTTGCTGCTCAAACACGCCAAAATGATGCGGCTCTTGCGAGCCGACCTCGACAACGACCTCAAAGAACTGGCCCCGAGCACCAACGGTCAAGGTCGCCACGAAGAGCGCGTCTCAGTGGCCATCAATGCCGACAGTTTGGCCACGTGGGTGTTGCCCGCGCTCAGCGCTTTGGTCGCCCAAGGCTTGCCGCTGGAGATCATCACCGACGACCAAGAATTCACCCACGAGTGGTTGCGCGAAGGCCAAGTCATGGGCTGTGTGACGTCGCTCAGCCAAGCGTTGCGCGGTTGTCGCATGCAAGCCCTGGGCGCCATGCGCTACGTGGTGGTGGCCGAGCCCGCGTACGCGGCTGAACATTTGCCCGAGGGCCTCACGCGGCACAACTTCCACCAAGTACCGTTTGTGGCCTTTAACCGCAAAGACTTGTTGCAACAAGGGTTTGTGGAGCAAGCGTTTGGTCTCAAGCGCTTGTCACTCAAGCAGCGGTTTGTCCCTTCGGTCGAAGGGCAACTGCAAGCGGTGCGCGAGGGCTGGGGTGTGAGCGTGGTCCCCGAACTGCGCGTGC
Source organism: uncultured Hydrogenophaga sp. (assembly GCA_964576495.1). GTDB lineage: Bacteria > Pseudomonadota > Gammaproteobacteria > Burkholderiales > Burkholderiaceae_C > Hydrogenophaga. The sequence continues at coordinate 5,870 of CAZNWS010000050.1, forward strand.
GAGCCCTCATCGAAGCCGGCGAGTTGGTCAACCCTTTGCCCGCATTCGGCTTGGACGTGGCTTTGTATTGGCATTGTTGGAACCTCGGCTCGGAGGTATTGGACGAGCTCAGCCGCGCCTTGCAGGGCGCGGCCAAGACCCTGCTCAGGCCGGTGTGACGCACCAGCTGCGTTGCGGCGCAAACGTCACCTGTTCGCCTTTGTGCGCGTAACCCAGCGGGTTGGCGATCAGGTGGCAGCGCCCGAGTTGTTGATCTTGAGGGCAATGCAAGTGGCCGTGCATCCAGACATCGGCCAAGGGTAAGCAGTCGTCCATCGCGTTGCAAAACCCCGCGGTGCCCGGTGTGCGCCCGTAACGCGGGTCGGCGCTGTGCAGGGTGGGCGCGAAGTGTGTGATGACCACGGTGGTGCCCTCAAACGGCGTGTGCAGAGCGCGGCGCAACCAGTCTTGGCAGTCCAGCGCCAAGGCTCGCATGGCTTGGGCATCGAAGGGTTGGCCCTGACGGGTGCCACCCATTTTGGCGAGGTAAAAGTTGGCGGCGCGAAAGGCTTTGTCGCGCGAGCCTAGGGCATCAAAATCGCTCCACAAGGTGGTGCCGATCAGGCGCACCGAGCCCAAGGTCAAGATTTCGCGCTCCAACCACTGGATGCCCAAGCGCTCACACGTGTTGCGCAATTGGGTGTGGGTGTTGTCCCAGTCTAGGCCGTCGTACTCGTGGTTGCCAGGCACGAACACCACGGGCACAGGCCAAGCCGCGTATTCGGGCAAGGGTGAAAAACGGCGCAAGCCCCAGTCGGGCTCGTCCATGCAAGCACCATGGGACAAGGTTTGGTAGGAGCCGATGTCGCCCGCCAAAACCAACAAGTCGGCCTGCGGGTCGGGCATCGCCACGAAGGCGGGGTTGGCCTCGAGGTGCAGGTCGCTGAGCAGTTGAATGCGCATTCAAGCCTCGACCAAACTCAGTGCCGCAGCCCGCGCCACGGCGGCACGCAACCATTGGTGCGCGGGTTGGGTGTCCAGCGCTTGGCACCACCAAGCATCCACCAACACCGGTGGCACCGCCAAGGGCAGTTCGCTGGTCCACAGCGAATCGGCCATGCCACTGACCACCACGAAGTGGACGGGCAAGGTGGTCACCATGTCGGTCTGTGCGACAACCCGAGCGGCGCTGGCGAATTGGTTGAGGGTCAAGATCACGCGCCGCGCCAGGCCCAAATCGGCCAGCGCTTGGTCCACGTAACCTTGGGCGCGACCCGAGAAGTTCACCAACAGGTGTTGTGCGGCGCAGTACGCCTGCAAATCGATGGGGCGACCGGCCAAAGGATGATCGCGGCGCATGGCCACCACATAACGGCTCTCGTAAAGGCGTTGGTGCGAAAAACGGGTGGTGGGCCCGTGCAGGTGGTTGGCGCCGATCTCGGCCATGACACCAGGGAAGTGCCCGATGGCCATCTCGACCTCACCACTTTGCAAGGCCTCCCTCGGGTCGCGATCGATCAAGGGTTTCACACGAATATTGACTTTGGGGGCCTGCGCGGTGACTTCTCGCATGAGCGCCGGCATGAGCATGCTGGCGGTGATGTCTGCCATGGTGAGCACAAAAGTACGCTCGCTGGTGGCGGGGTCGAAGGTGCTCGGCGTCAGCGTGTCCTTCAATTGCTGCAGTGCATCACGCACTGTGGGCCATATCGTCTGGGCGTAAGGGGTGGGCTCCACACCAAACCCGTTGCGACGAAACAACTCATCGCCCAAGGTGTCTCTCAAACGTCTCAAGGCATTGCTCACGGCGGGCTGAGTCATGGAAAGCCTCAGGCCTGCACGGGTGAGACTTCGCTCAACCATCACTTCGTCGAAGACCCGAAGCAAATTGAGGTCTAAGCTGCCAAAGTTGCGAATTATCATAATTTTCGTGAATATATAACATTGCCAAAATAAATTTGGCAAGACCTAGTGTTTACCCTAACATTTGCCCATTCAAAAAGAAACAAACGTACTCAGGGAAACACCATGACACCGTCCATCATCTATTCTGCACCCGCGCCCGATATGGCCGACTTCAAAGCGCCCGTGACCAAAAAACCCATGGAGACCGAACGCGCCCGCGGTTTGGCCGGGATGTTGTTGGCCGCCGCGGTGGCCGCTTTGGTGGTCGTGGCCGATCGTTTGGTCAGCACGTGGGCCGACGGCCACCTGTTCTTGGGCTGGGTGGCCATGTGGGCCGTGGTGTTCGCCAGCATGGCTTTGTTTTCGGGCGCGGCCCGTCGCGTGTCGCAGCGCTTGGTTCGCGCCTTGGACGCTTGGGCGCGCCGCCGTGCGGAGGCCCGTGCAGAAGCCCGATTCATGGTCTTGGCTCAGCGCGACCCCCGCATGATGGCCGAATTCCGCCGCGCCAAAGCGCAGATGCAAAACAAGGCCTGAACGCCACAGCGCCCTACGGCGCAACAAGAAAAAGCCCGCTCAAGAGCGGGCTTTTCTCATGGGGCCGTCAGCAAGCTCAGGCAGCCAGTCGTTGCTCGATGTCGGCTTTGGTTTGCACCAAAGCGGTGGGCAGGTGGTGGGCCAATTGCTGGAACAACTCTTCGTGCAAAGCCAACTCGGCTTGCCATGCGGCTTTGTCGATGGAGGTCACGGTTTGGTATTGCTCGGCGGTGAAGTCC
>CAZNWS010000051.1:0-8220 GCA_964576495.1 uncultured Hydrogenophaga sp.
CGCCGCGCCGCACGGGCGATGGTGATGGTGCCGGTCTCCAGCGGTTCGCGCAGGGCCTCAAGCGCGCTGCGCGGGAACTCGGGCAGCTCGTCCAAAAACAAGACGCCGCGGTGGGCCAAAGAGATTTCGCCCGGCCTGGGTGGCGAGCCGCCACCGACCAAGGCCACAGCGCTGGCCGTGTGGTGTGGTGCGCAATAAGGGCGGCAGCCCCAGCGCGACAGATCCAGCCGGCCCGCCAAGCTCGCGATGGCCGCGCTCTCCAGCGCTTCGTCCACGTCCAGCGGCGGCAATAAACCCGCGAAGCGCTGCGCCAACATCGACTTGCCCGAACCCGGAGGCCCCACCATGAGCAGCGAATGGCCGCCCGCCGCCGCGATCTCCAGGGCCCGCTTCGGCCCGGCTTGACCTTTGACATCCGCCATGTCGGGCCAATGCGCCTGCTCTGAAGCCACGGGAGCTTGGGTGGACAAGCGCGTCCAACCCTCGCTGGGTGTGGCCTCGCCGGGGGCGAAGGCCTGCACCACGTCGAGCAGGTCCTGGGCGCGAAACACCGTCGCGTCGGGCACCAACGCCGCTTCTTCGGCGCTGCCCGGCGGCAAGACCAAACGCGTGGCGGGCCCGGCGCGGCGCAAGGCCAAACCCATGGCCAAGGCCCCGCGCACCGGGCGCAGCGCGCCGCTGAGCGACAGCTCGCCCGCAAACTCCCAGCCGGCCAAACGCGCCGCGTCGATCTGTCCGCTCGCCGCCAAGATGCCCAGCGCCATGGGCAGGTCCAAGCGCCCGGAGTCTTTGGGCAAATCGGCCGGGGCGAGGTTGACCGTGATGCGTTGGTTGTGCGGGAAGTTCAGCCCCGCGTTGACGATGGCCGAGCGCACGCGTTCGCGCGCTTCTTTGACTTCGGTGTCGGCCAAACCGACCAAGGTGAACGAGGGTAGGCCGTTGGCCAAGTGCACCTCCACCGCAACGGCGTGTGCCGTCAAACCCACCAACACACGGCTGAGAACGACTGCCAGACCCATGAGCACCTCCTGTTGGAGCACCGCAGCGGTGCGCACCGAAACGGTGCACAAACAAGGTGCGTGATGCATCTTGGTGCGGTGCCAGCCGGTCATGTTGGTCCCGGCGGCGCGCCGTGTCAGCAGGGTTGGAACGGGTTTTGTCGAGAGCGCCACAGGGGGGCACAAACAAAAACACGGGGCGTGCGTTAGTTGGCACGGTCTGTGCACAGCGGGTGTATCGACCCCTTTGGGTGGACCTCTTTTAATTGAAAGGAAACCGAGCATGAAAATGGTCACCGCCATCATCAAGCCGTTCAAGTTGGACGAAGTGCGCGAAGCGCTCTCCGGCATGGGCGTGCAAGGCATCACCGTCACCGAAGTCAAAGGCTTCGGTCGCCAAAAAGGCCACACCGAGCTCTATCGCGGCGCGGAATACGTGGTCGATTTCTTGCCCAAGGTCAAGCTCGAAGCCGCTGTGGCCGATGACCTGGTCGAACGCGTCATCGAGGCCATCGAAGGCGCTGCTCGCACCGGCAAGATCGGCGACGGCAAGATTTTCGTCACGGCCCTGGAGCAGGTGGTTCGCATCCGCACCGGCGAAACCGGTAAAGAAGCGCTCTGACGCGACACACTTTCAAGAAAGATCACTGCCATGAAATCCTTCATCGCTTCACTCTGTTTGGGCCTGACCTTGGCCCTGGGCGCTGGCTTGGCCACCGCCCAAACCGCACCCGCCGCCGATGCGGCGCCCGCCGCTGCCGTGGTGGCAGCGCCCGAGGCTGCCCCAGCCGCTGCCGCGGAAGAGGCCGTCAAAGAAACCGTCGACAAAGGTGACGTTGCCTTCATGATGATTGCCACCGTCTTGGTGATCTTGATGATCGTGCCTGGCCTGGCCCTGTTCTACGGCGGCTTGGTGCGCAGCAAAAACATGCTGTCCGTGCTGATGCAAGTGATGGTCGTGTTCTCGTTGATCTCCGTGCTGTGGGCCGTTTACGGTTACAGCTTGGCGTTCGGCGGCGAGGGCCTCATCATCGGCAACTTCGACAAGCTCTTCCTCAAAGGCGTGACCGCGGACTCGTTGGCCGCCACCTTCACGGCCGGCGTGATGATCCCCGAGTTCATCTTCATCGCCTTCCAAGCCACCTTTGCGGGCATCACCTGCGCGCTGATCGTCGGCTCCTTTGCTGAGCGCATCAAGTTCGGCTCCGTCCTCTTGTTCTCCGCCATCTGGTTCACGTTCAGCTACCTGCCGATCGCCCACATGGTCTGGGGTGCTGGTGGTTACCTGTTCGACAAGGGCGCGCTGGACTTCGCTGGCGGCACCGTGGTGCACATCAACGCGGCCATGGCCGGTTTGGTTGGCGCCTACGTCTTGGGCAAGCGCATCGGTTACGGCAAAGAGTCCATGACCCCGCACAGCCTGACGCTGACCATGGTTGGTGCCTCCTTGCTGTGGGTGGGCTGGTTCGGCTTCAACGCCGGCTCCAACCTGGAAGCCAACGGCGGCACGACCTTGGCCTTCATCAACACCTTGTTCGCCACCGCCGCCGCTGTGTTGGCCTGGTGCATCGGCGAAGCCCTGACCAAAGGCAAGGCTTCGATGTTGGGCGCAGCCTCGGGTGCCGTGGCCGGTTTGGTCGCCATCACCCCCGCTTGCGGCTCGGTCGGCCCCATGGGCGGCATCGTCATCGGTTTGATCTCGGGCTTCTTGTGCCTGTGGGGTGTGTCGGGCTTGAAGAAAATGCTCGGCGCTGACGACTCCTTGGACGTCTTCGGTGTGCACGGTGTGGGCGGTATCGTCGGCGCCTTGTTGACCGGTGTGTTCTCGGCCGGCTCTTTGGGTGGTATCAAAGGCGAAGACTTCGACATGGCCACCCAGTTCATGATCCAGCTCGAAGGCGTGGTCATCACCTTGGTCTGGTCCGGTGTGGTGGCTTACGTGGCCTACAAACTGGTCGACATGGTCATGGGTCTGCGCGTCTCGGAAGAAGCCGAACGCGAAGGCTTGGACATCACCTCGCACGGTGAGACGGCTTACCACCGTTAATCAGGTCAGGTTCCAGTGATGGCGGCGGGGGCAACCCCGCCGCTTTTTTTATGGGCGAACGGGTTGGCAAAACCCTGCAAATTCAAAATCGGATTTTGAATTTGCAGGAAATTTGGCTAAACTGCCGATCATGATTCCACGCAACATCGAACCCCATTTGCGCCTGTTGGCCGGTCAATACCCCATCGTGACCTTGGTCGGGCCGCGTCAAAGCGGCAAAACCACCTTGGCACGCATGGTGTTCCCCAACAAGCCTTACGTGACGCTGGAAGACCCCGACGTGCGCCGTTTCGCTGTCGAAGACCCGCGGGGGTTTTTGTCGTCCTATTCGGATGGCGCGGTGTTCGATGAAATTCAGCGCGCACCAGAATTGCCCTCGTATCTGCAATCCATGGTCGACGTCAACCCAGCGCCGGGGCAGTTTGTCCTGACCGGCAGTCAGCAGTTTGAGCTGATGACACAGGTCAGCCAATCCCTCGCGGGGCGAACCGCCTTGTTGCGTTTGTTGCCGCTGACCTTGGCGGAGGTGGCGTCGTTTCGCGCCCCCGATGTCAACGACCCTGGGGTACTTGCCCAGTGTCTGTTGAACGGCTTTTATCCGCGCGTGCACGACAAAGGCCTCGACCCCTCGCAAGCCATGGGCGACTACTTCGCCACGTATGTGGAGCGCGACTTGCGGCAATTGGCCGCCGTTCAAGACCTGCGCTTGTTCGAGCGGTTTGTGCGGCTGTGCGCAGGGCGCACCGGGCAACTGCTCAACCTCAACAATTTGGCCAACGACACAGGGGTCTCTCAACCCACCGCACGCGCTTGGTTGGATTTGCTGCAAACCAGCTTCATCGTGCAGTTGTTGCCGCCGTGGTTTGTGAATTCGGGCAAACGCTTGGTCAAGTCGCCCAAGCTGTATTTTTGTGACACGGGCTTGGCCTGTTGGCTTTTGGGTCTGCGCACGGCAGAGCAAGTGCAGCGTGATCCGTTGTGGGGCGCCTTGTTTGAAAACTTCGTGGTGATGGAGGCCATGAAAGACCGCTTCAATCAAGGTGAGAACAGCCCGCTGTACTTTTACCGAGACTCTGAGGGCAATGAGGTGGACTTGCTCATGCCGGTGGGCCGACAGGTCCATGCGATCGAAATCAAAGCCGGCGGCACGGTCAACCCCGACTATTTCAAAGGACTCAAGCGCTTTGAGGCGAACCACCCTGACATGCTCCAAAGCGGGTGCGTGGTGTTTGGCGGCAGCCAGTCGCAAGCGCGTTCGCCTTGGCCGGTGCACTCGTGGCTGAATTTGGCCGCCCAGCGCCACCCGTAATTTCCCACAAACCCCCCGTTCAAAAAATTCATCCGCCGCGTCAGGGGTGGGGGGTAACATCCCAGCCCATGGACGCACAACGCGGCATCGTCTGCCACGAGCCGAGCGAACTCTTCGTCACCGCCCGTTGCGGCACGCCGTTGGCCGAGTTGGAGGCCGCTTTGGCCGCCCACGGTCAGTGCCTGCCGTTTGAGCCACCACACTTCGGCGCGGGCGCCACGGTCGGCGGCATGGTCGCCGCCGGTTTGTCGGGCCCGGCCCGCGCCAGCGTCGGCTCGGTGCGCGATTACGTTTTGGGTGTGCGCATGGTCAATGGCCGTGGCGAAGACCTGACCTTTGGTGGCCAAGTCATGAAGAACGTGGCCGGTTACGACGTCAGCCGTTTGTTGGCCGGCAGCTGGGGCACCTTGGGGCTGATCACCGAGGTCAGCTTGAAGGTCTTGCCGGTGGCCCCGGCCGAAGCCACCCTGATGATGGCGGGCCTGGATCAGGCCACGGCCTTGAACTTGTTGCACCGCTGGGGCGGCCAGCCCCTGCCTTTGAACGCCAGCGCTTGGGTGCGCGACACCACGGCCACGCCCGTGGCGGACTTTTTGTTTGTGCGCTTGCGCGGCGCGGTGGCGGCGGTGCAGTCGGCCACCACGCGCATGAGCGCCGACGCATCGGCCTTGGGCGCACAGGTCACGGTCATGGACAACGCCGCGGCTGGGGCCGATTGGCGCGCCAGTGGCGAACAGACGCTGCCGTTTTTCCAAGCGCCGTCGGCTAGCCATGCTTTGTGGCGTTTGTCGGTGCCCCAAACCGCGCCCGTGATCGAGCTGCCGGGTTTGAGCGCGGCGGCGCAGTACATCGAGTGGCAAGGCGCGCAGCGCTGGTTGTGGGCGCCGATGGACGCGGCCCCGGCCATTCACGCGGCGGCGCAAAGCGCGGGCGGCTCGGCGCAGTGTTTCCGTTCGGTGGGGAATCGCGATGCGTCGATGTTCGCGCCCATGCCCGAGGCTTTGTTGGGCATCCAGCGCGCACTGCAAAAACAATTTGACCCGCAAGGCGTGTTCGCCACGGGTCGCATGGGACATTGAGATGCAGACCAACCTCGCCCCTGAATTTTTGAACACCGCTCGCGGCGAAGCCGCCGAGGAAGTGCTGCGCAAGTGCGTGCACTGCGGCTTTTGCACCGCCACCTGCCCCACCTACCAATTGCTGGGCGACGAGCTCGACGGCCCACGCGGGCGCATCTACCTGATCAAACAGGTGCTCGAAGGCGCCGAGCCCACGCGCAAAACGCAGATGCACCTGGACCGTTGCCTGACCTGCCGCAACTGCGAAAGCACCTGCCCCAGCGGCGTGGACTACGGCCACTTGGTGGACATTGGCCGCGCCATCGTCGACGAAAAAGTGCCGCGCCCCCTGCCCGAGCGCGCCGTGCGTTGGGCGCTCAAAGAAGGCCTGCCTTCGCGCTGGTTCGCGCCCGCCATGAAGCTGGGCCAATTCGTGCGCCCACTCATGCCCCGCTTTTTGAAAAACAAAGTGCCTGCGCCCCAAGCCGCAGGCGCTTGGCCCAGCGCCACGCACAGCCGCCGCGTGCTCATGCTCGCCGGTTGTGTACAGCCGGCCATGGCGCCCAACATCAACAGCGCCACCGCCCGCGTGCTCGACGCCGCGGGTGTCTCGGTGGTCATCCCGCCGTCGGCCGGTTGCTGCGGCGCGGTGAAGTTCCACCTCAACGACCAAGCCGGCGGCATGGTCGAGATGCGCCGCAACATCGACGCGTGGTGGCCCGAGATCGAAGCGGGCGTGGAAGCCATCGTCATGAACGCCTCGGGCTGCGGCGTGAGCGTCAAGGAATACGGCCACTTGCTGCGCGACGACCCGGCCTACGCCGCCAAAGCCGCTCGCGTGAGCGCCCTCACGCGCGACCTCAGCGAGTTGTTGCCCGACCTCGTGCCGCGCCTGCGCGAGCGCTTGCGGCAAAAGCCCGACGCCAGCCGCGTGGTGGCCTTTCACCCGCCGTGCACCTTGCAACACGGCCAAAAACTCAAAGGCGGCGTGGAAACCCACTTGGCCGCTTTGGGCTTTACGGTGCAGGTGGCGCGCAACGAGGCGCACCTGTGCTGCGGCTCGGCCGGCACCTACTCGGTGCTCAACCCCGGCATGGCCACCGACTTGCGCGACCGCAAGCTCGGCCACTTGAACGAGCTCCAACCCTCGGTCATCACCAGCGCCAACATCGGCTGCATCACCCACTTGCAAAGCGGCACCGACACGCCCGTGCGCCACTGGGTTGAGGTGGTCGACGAGGCCTTGCACGGCCCCGCATGATCGCCGCGCTCGCCACCCTCATGGTGTTCCAGCTGGTGGGCGAGGCGCTGGTGGTCGCGCTGCACGCGCCCGTGCCCGGCCCGGTGGTCGGCATGGCCTTGTTGTTGTTCACCTTGATGGCGCGCCCCGCGTGGATGGCCGCGCTCATGCCCACCGCACAAGGGCTGTTGCAACACCTGTCTTTGTTGTTCGTGCCCGCCGGTGTGGGCGTCATGCTGCACTTGCAGCGCTTGGGTGACGAGGCCTTGGCCATTGGCGTGGCGCTGGTGCTCAGCACCGTGGTGGGTTTGGCCAGCGCGGCCTGGACCATGGCGTGGTTGATGCGCCGAGGCCAACGCCCATGAACACCGGCTTGCCCCTGGCCGCGCTCAGCGATGTCTGGGTGTATTTGTCGGCCACGCCCCTCTTGGGGCTGACGGCGACTTTGGTGGTGTACCAACTGGCGTTCACCGCCTACCAGCGCAGCGGCTTTCACCCCGCGGTCAACCCCGTGGCCTTGTCGGTGGCGATGCTCGGCCTCTTGTTGTGGGCCACCCAAACCCCCTACGCCACGTATTTCGAAGGCGCGCAGTTCGTGCACTTTTTGCTCGGGCCCGCCACGGTCGCCTTGGCCGTGCCTTTGTTTGAGCAGCTCGACAAGCTGCGCCAATGGTGGTGGCCCATGCTCGGCGCTTTGGTGGTGGGCACGGTCAGCGCCACCGTGACCGCCATTGGCGTGGGCTGGGCCTTGGGCGCCACCCGCGCCACGCTGGCCTCGCTCGCGCCCAAGTCGGTCACCACCCCGGTGGCCATGGGCATTGCCGAGCGCATCGGGGGCTTGCCCTCGCTGACTGCTGTGTTGGTGGTGAGCACCGGCATCATCGGCGCGGTCTGCGCCCGCCCGCTGTTCGACGCCATGCGCATCCAAGACCCCGTGGTGCGCGGCTTCGCGCTGGGCACCGCCGCCCACGGCATCGGCACCGCCCGCGCCTTCCAAGTCAGCCCCACCATGGGCGCCTTCTCCGGCCTGGCCATGGGCTTGGCCGCGCTCTTCAGCGCGGTGGTGTTGCCGGCACTGGCGGCGTTTTTGTTGCGGGGTTTGTGAGCTGGGGAGCCTGACTTATTGATTATTTTGGATTAATATCAGCCTCAAAGTTTGCCGGGCTTATTGTGCTCGTTTAGCTCTTTTGTCATCTTAGCGATGAAGGTTGCAGGCCAGAGGAATAAAAGCTTGTGAGCAACATTGCGTTAGCGTTACATCGGAAAATAGATCATGACGATTAAAAGCACTAGATTCGAGGTCTTTAGATATCAGCTTCTACCGAAAGATAGATATTTCCAATACGACCTTTACGGAGATAAATCCGTTGAAGAGCTCATCGAGAGAAATAACGAGATTTTCTCTGATGCGCTTAAATCTATAAAGCGATTTGTGTCTGCAAGAACTGAGCTCGTCACGGAAAAACTTTGGGATAGAGACAATTTCTTCCTTTACCGTTTAGCAGTAGATAGGTCTATCACAAGAGAAACTAAGGAATTTAAAAAAGAAACCCTCGACAATTGGCCGT
>CAZNWS010000052.1:0-8125 GCA_964576495.1 uncultured Hydrogenophaga sp.
TGTGACCTTGCTGATGGCCACCTTGGGCATCACCTACTTTTTGGACGGCTTGGGCCAAACCATTTTTGGCAGCGACATCTACAAGATCGACGTGGGCATGCCCAAAGAACCCGTGTTCTTGCTGGAGTCCACCTTCCAAGGCGGCATCTTGGTCAACTTGGAAGACGTGTATGCCGCTTGTGTGGCTGCGCTCTTGGTGGTGGTGCTGTCTTTGTTTTTCCAAAAGACCACCACCGGTCGCGCTCTGCGCGCTGTCGCTGACGACCACCAAGCGGCCCAATCGATTGGCATTCCGCTCAACCGCATTTGGGTCATCGTCTGGTTCGTTGCGGGCATCACCGCCTTGGTCGCCGGCATCATTTGGGGCTCCAAGATGGGCGTTCAGTTCTCGCTGACCACCGTGGCTTTGCGCGCCCTGCCCGTGATCATTTTGGGCGGTCTGACGTCGGTGCCGGGCGCCATCATCGGCGGGCTGATCATCGGTGTGGGCGAAAAACTCTCCGAGGTCTACCTGGGCCCCATGGTGGGCGGCGGGATTGAGATTTGGTTTGCGTATGTGTTGGCGCTGGTGTTCTTGCTGTTCAGACCGCAGGGCTTGTTCGGCGAAAAAATCATTGACCGCGTCTAAGGGGAATTCAGATGTTTTACAGAGAAAACGGTCAATTCAAGACCTCATACCGGGCCGATCAGCAAATCTTCTCGATCGCACAAGATCGCTGGTTCATGCTGGCGGTGATGGCGGTGGCCTTCATCGGCGTACCGATGATGGCCGACGAATATTTGTTTCGCGCCATCTTCATTCCTTTTTTGATTTTGTCGCTCGCCGCTTTGGGCGTGAACATCTTGGTGGGCTATTGCGGCCAAATCTCCCTGGGTTCGGGCGCCTTCATGGCCGTGGGCGCCTACATGGCCTACAACACTTACGTGCGCATCGAAGGCATGCCCTTGATCGTGGCGCTCTTGTCCGGCGGTTTCTTCGCCACCTTGGTCGGTATGTTTTTTGGCATCCCCAGCCTGCGGGTCAAAGGCCTGTATTTGGCCGTGGCGACCTTGGCCGCTCAGTTCTTTTGTGACTGGGCTTTTTTGCGGGTAGGCTGGTTCACCAACAACACGGCATCGGGCTCGGTGTCGGTCTCCAACCTCAGCGTGATGGGCTGGACCATCAACACCCCAGTTGAAAAATATTTGTTTTGCTTGGGCTTTGTGGTGGTGTTTGGCTTCTTGGCCAAAAACTTGGTGCGCTCGGCCATTGGCCGCGAATGGATGGCCATCCGCGACATGGACGTGGCCGCTGCCGTCATCGGCATCCGACCCATGTACGCCAAGCTCAGCGCGTTTGCGGTGAGTTCTTTCATCATCGGCGTGGCCGGTGGCTTATGGGGTTTTGTGCACCTGGGTTCTTGGGAGCCTGCCGCATTCTCGATCGACCGCTCCTTCCAGTTGCTCTTCATGGTGATCATCGGCGGCATGGGTTCGATCGTGGGTAGCTTTTTTGGTGCGGCCTTCATTGTGATCTTGCCCATCTTTTTGAACCAAGCCCTGCCGTGGGTCGGTTCATTGGTCAACGTGAGCATTTCCACCGCCGCGGTGGCTCACACCGAATTCATGATCTTTGGCGCGTTGATCGTCTGGTTCTTGATCGTCGAGCCCCACGGCTTGGCCAAGCTGTGGAGCATTGCCAAACAGAAGTTGCGGTTGTGGCCCTTCCCGCACTGATGGCCTTTGGGCCGATTGATAGGGTTTGTTCGTTGGTTCATTTTTCAATCACCTGTAGGAGACACAACATGAAAATTCGTCAACTGGTATTGGCTGCCGCTGTTGCAAGCGCTGGTCTGTCTTCAGCGTTGGTCAGCACCGCTGTTCATGCGCAAGCAAAAGAGCAGTTTTTCCCTGTGCTGGTGTACCGCACCGGCGCTTACGCCCCCAACGGTGTGCCATGGGCCAACGGCTTTGTCGACTACCTCAAATTGACCAACGCTCGCGGTGGTATTAACGGCGTGAAGATTTCGTTTGAAGAGTGCGAAACCGGCTATGCCACCGACCGTGGTGTGGAATGCTACGAACGCCTGAAAGGCAAAAACGGTGGCGCCACCATGTTCCAACCCCTGTCCACCGGCATCACCTTCGCGCTGACGGAAAAAGTGCCTGCTGACAAGATCCCACTGATCACCGCCGGCTATGGCCGCAGTGAGTCACAAGACGGTGGGGTCTTCAAATGGAACTTCCCCTTGGCCGGCACCTACTGGGTGGCCGCTGACGTGCTGATCCAACACATCGCCAAAAAAGAAGGCGGTTTGGATAAGCTCAAAGGCAAGAAGATCGCTTTGGTTTACCACGACAGCCCCTTCGGCAAAGAACCCATTCCGCTGTTGCAAAAACGTGCCGCCATGCACGGCTTTGAGTTGAGCTTGCTGCCCGTGACCCACCCCGGTGTGGAACAGAAGTCGACCTGGTTGCAGATCCGTCAAAACCGCCCTGACTATGTGCTCAACTGGGGCTGGGGTGTGATGAACTCCACTTTGGTGAAAGAAGCCCAAGCCACCGGCTACCCCCGCGACAAGATCTACGGCGTGTGGTGGGCCGGTGCTGAACCCGATGTGAAAGACATCGGTGAAGGCGCCAAGGGCTACAACGCGGTGACCATGCAGCACGGTGCTGAACCGAATTCAGATTTGGTGAAAGAAGTGCTGGCCAAGGTCCATGCCAAAAACGAAGGTACGGGTCCTAAAGACGAAGTTGGCTCGGTGCTCTACATTCGCGGTGCCATGAGTGCCATGCTGGCGGTTGAAGGCGTGCGTGCGGCCCAAGAGAAGTACGGCAAAGGCAAGGTCATGACCGGCTCGCAAGTGCGCTGGGGCTTGGAAAACCTGAACCTGACGCAAGCCAAGTTGGATGGTCTGGGCTTCAAAGGTGTGATGCGACCCATCTCCACCAGCTGCCAAGACCACATGGGTGCGGCATGGGCCCGTGTGCACACTTGGGACGGTGCCAAGTGGCAGTTCACCAGCGATTGGTTGCAAGCCGATAACCAAATCTTGAGCCCCATGGTGAAAGAAGCCGCTGACAAGTACGGGGCTGAGAAGAAGCTGGAGCGCCGCGCACCAGCCGACTGCAACTCCTGATGCCCAACGGCCGCAGCCCCGCTACGGCGGGTGCTGCGGCCCTGGCCATCGGCAAACGCAAGCGCCGCGGGTCGACGCTTGCGTTTGAAGAAGGACTTCCCACATGAACACACCCAACACGGTTTTGAATGTCAACGGCATCGAGGTGATCTACAACCACGTGATCCTGGTGCTCAAGGGCGTTTCGCTCAACGTGGCCGAGGGTCAGATTTCTGCCATCTTAGGGGGCAATGGTGCGGGCAAAACCACCACCTTGCGCGCCATCTCGAACTTGCTCAAAGGTGAGCGCGGCGAGGTCACCAAAGGCAGCATCGAATTGCGCGGCGAGCGCATCGAAAACCTCACGCCCGCCGACTTGGTCCAGCGCGGCGTGGTGCAGGTCATGGAAGGGCGCCACTGCTTTGCTCACCTCACGATTGAAGAAAACCTGCTGACCGGCAGCTACACCCGAAAAGACAAGGGCGAAATCGCTGCCAACTTAGAGAAGGTTTACACCTACTTCCCTCGTCTCAAAACCCGTCGCACCTCGCAAGCGGCCTACACGTCGGGCGGTGAACAGCAGATGTGTGCGATTGGTCGCGCGATGATGACCAACCCCAGCGTGATGTTGCTCGATGAGCCCTCCATGGGTCTTGCGCCCCAGATCGTGGAAGAGGTGTTTGAGATTGTCAAAGACCTCAACTCAAAAGAAAAGGTCACTTTTTTGTTGGCTGAGCAAAACACCAACATGGCCTTGAAGTACGCCGACTACGGCTACATCATGGAGTCGGGTCGCATTGTGATGGACGGTGCGGCTGCAGACCTGCGCAACAACGAAGACGTCAAAGAGTTTTACCTGGGTATGGGTGGCGGTGAGCGCAAGAGTTTCAAGGACGTTAAGAGCTACAAACGTCGCAAGCGTTGGCTGGCTTGAGTCGTTGCAACGCCACTCTCTTTTCAATTCAAACACGCTGCACCCATGTCAACTTTTTTTGACCACCTGGAAACGCGCACACCCGCCCAGCGAGAGTCGGACCACATGGCGGCTTTACCCCGCCAAGTTGCCCACGCCAAAGCCCGCAGCAACGCCTTCGCTGAAATCTTGTCGAGCGTCGACCCCTTGGATATCCACGACCGCGCCGCCCTCGCACAACTGCCCGTGACGCGCAAACACGAACTATTGGAACGCCAGCAAACGCACCGAGCCCATGACCCATTTGGTGGATTTTCGACCTTGGCTTTTGGTTCGCACATGCCGCGTGTTTTCGCCAGTCCAGGGCCCATTTATGAGCCCGAAGGTGCATCACGGGATTATTGGCGCATGGCGCGTGCGATTTTCGCTGCCGGCTTTCGCCCGGGTGAGTTGATCCACAACTGTTTCTCATACCACTTTGTGCCTGCGGGCTCGATGATGGAAAGCGGTGCTCACGCGGTGGGCTGTACGGTGTTTCCCGGTGGCACTGGTCAGACGGAACAACAGGTGCAAGCCATGTTGGAACTCAAGCCCGCAGGCTACATCGGCACGCCCAGCTTTTTGAAAATCATTTTGGAGAAAGCCCAAGACATGGGTGTGAGTTTGCCCAGTGTCAAGAAGGCCATGTTCGGCGGCGAAGCCTACCCGCCGAGCTTGCACCAATGGTTTGCTGAGCGTGGCATTGCTGGTGCACAGTGCTACGCCACCGCCGATCTGGGCTTGATCGCTTATGAAACCTCAGCGCACGAAGGCTTGGTCACCGACGAGCAAGTCATCGTGGAAATCGTTCGTCCCGGCACGGGCGACCCAGTTCCTGTTGGTGAAGTGGGCGAGCTGGTCGTCACCTCGCTCAACCCAGACTACCCCTTGATCCGATTCGGCACCGGTGATTTGTCTGCTTTCATGACCGGGCACTGCCCCACCGGCCGCACCGCGCCCCGCATCAAAGGTTGGATGGGGCGTGCCGATCAGACCACCAAGGTGCGTGGCATGTTCGTTCATCCCTCGCAAGTCGCCGACATCGCACGGCGCTTTGACCAGGTCGTCAAGGCCCGGTTGGTGGTGACGGGTGAAATGGCCAACGACCAGCTTTGCTTGAAGGTGGAAACCGCAGAGCAAGGCGCTGCGTTCACGGAGGCGCTGACCTCGGCGGTTCGTGATGTAACCAAGCTGCGCGCCCAAGTCGAGCTGCTGCCCGTGGGCAGTCTGCCCAACGACGGCAAAGTGATTGAGGATGCTCGCAGCTACCAGTGACCCGGGTTTTCCCGGGGCTTGTTTTACGTAATTTCCGCGATGGTCCGGAGCTGGTCAGCCCCTAATATTGGGTTTCACCTAACTTTGGAGTTCATCCATGAAAAAACTCGTTGCCTTGGCGTTGACCGCCGCTGTGTCTGCCGGCGCATTCGCCCAGACATTCCCTAGCAAACCCATCACCATCGTGGTGCCCTTCTCGGCTGGTGGCCCCACCGACACCGTGGCTCGTCAATTGGCCGAAGCCATGCGCAAGCCCTTGGGTGATGCCAACATCATCGTTGAAAACGCCGCTGGCGCCGGCGGCACCATCGGTGCCGGTAAAGTGGCCCGTGCCGACAAAGATGGCCACACCTTGCTGGTTTGGCACATCGGCATGGCCGCCACCGCTGGCCTGTACCGCAAGCTGCCTTTCAAAGCTTTGGAGGACTTCGAATACCTGGGCATGATCAACGATGTGCCCATGACCTTGTTGGGTTCACCCAAACTCGAAGCCAAGAATTACAAAGAGTTTCAAAGCTACATTCAAGCCAACGGCGGCAAGTTGAACTTGGCTCACGCAGGTCTCGGTTCCGCTTCTCACTTGTGCGGTTTGATGTGGCAATCGGCGGTGAAGCTGGACAAAGCCATGACCACCATCCCCTTCGGCGGCACGGCTCCTGCCATGAACGCGTTGATCGGTGGTCAAGTGGACGTCATGTGTGACCAAACCACCAACACCGTGAGCCAGATCGAAGCTGGCCGTGTCAAGGGATTTGCTGTGACCACGGCCAAGCCACTCACAGACAACAAGGTCCTGAAAGACTTGCCATCCCTGCAACAAGCCGGCGTGAAAGACTTCAACCTGACCATTTGGCACGGCCTGTACGCACCCAAAGGCACACCAGCCGCCGTGACCAAGCGTCTGAATGACGCCCTGCAGGTCGCTTTGAAAGACCCCGAGTTCATCAAGCGTCAGCAAGCCTTGGGGGCCGTCATTGTGACCGACAACCGCGTCACTCCAGAGGGCCATAAAAACTTCGTGGCCGGTCAGATCAAGAGCTTGAGCGCTGTGATCGAAGCCGCCGGACAGTTTGCCGACTGAGCGTCAGCCAGCTGGGCATCAAAAAAACCACCCTTTGGGGTGGTTTTTTTTCGTCTACAACTAGGTGTTCAGACGCCCCAGACGATAGCCACATCGGCCCCTTGACAGCGGCGCATCATCTCCAGCAAGGGCACGCTGCGGTGGCGCAACCCGATGGGCTCGAACTCTGGCATCACCTCGCCTTTGGCTTGTGCATCGGCGATCTGCTGCGCTTGTTTGGCCTCCTCCGAAGCCACCAGGGCTTCGGTCGCTGCTCGCGCTTGTGGCATATCTGCCGGTAACAAGACGCCCGACGTCTGCGGGTCTTTTCCCCACGCCTGCAAAAATGGTTGGGCGTGCTGCGCCAACATCAGCACATCGGCGGTCTCTCGGGATTGGAATCGAATCAGTGGCATGGTCTTAACCTCATGGGGCCTATGTTGCGCTTGTCGAGCATCGGCGTAAAGCTTGAGCAAAAAAAAACCTGCACCAGAAATCCGGTACAGGTTGATTTTTAACCAGCCAATGATGGGCTGTTTGGTTGCGCGGGCAAGATTTGAACTTGCGACCTTTGGGTTATGAGCCCAACGAGCTACCAGGCTGCTCCACCGCGCGTCAAGTCGTCTATTCTATCACGCTTTGGGCGCTTCGGCGGCGCTGTCTTCGGCGCGATCGACCAATTCAACCAATGCCATGGGCGCATTGTCGCCAACGCGGAAGCCCATTTTCAAAATGCGGGTGTAACCGCCTGGACGGGCTTTGAAACGGGGGCCGAGTTCGTTGAACAACTTGACGACGACGTCGCGGTCGCGCAAGCGGTCAAATGCCAAACGGCGGTTGGCCACGGTGGCTTCTTTGGCCAAGGTGATCATGGGCTCGACCACGCGGCGCAGCTCTTTGGCTTTGGGTACGGTGGTTTTGATGACTTCGTGCGTGAGCAAAGAGTTCATCATGTTGCGAAGCATCGCCAAACGGTGCTCGCTGGTGCGGTTGAGTTTACGAAGTCCGTGTCCGTGACGCATTTGAATTTCCTTTCAGTTGTTTTGCCTCCAGCCGTATCAGGTACTGGAGGGTTCGTCAGACCAAGGCCTGGATCAGTGTTTGTCCAAACCTGCTGGGGGCCAGTTTTCCAGCTTCATGCCCAAAGTCAGACCACGCGAAGCGAGGACTTCCTTGATTTCGTTGAGCGACTTGCGACCCAGGTTGGGGGTCTTGAGCAACTCGTTTTCGGTGCGCTGGATCAGGTCACCGATGTAATAGATGTTTTCGGCCTTCAAGCAGTTGGCCGAACGCACGGTGAGCTCGAGCTCATCGACGGGGCGCAACAACAGAGGATCGAACGCTTGGCTGCTGCGAGGAGCGGCTTCAGCGAACAGGTCCACGCCTTCGAGCTGTGCAAACACGGCCAGTTGCTCCACCAAGATTTTGGAAGAAGCACGGACAGCGTCCTCTGGGCCGATGGCGCCGTTGGTTTCGATGTCCAAGACCAGCTTGTCTAGGTCGGTGCGCTGCTCAACGCGGGCGCTCTCGACGGTGTAGCTCACGCGCTTGATGGGCGAGAACGAAGCGTCCAAGACGATGCGGCCAATCGAGCGGGTCTGATCGTCGTGACGACGCAGGCTACCGGGCACATAACCACGGCCTTTTTCGACCTTGATTTGCATGTCCAACTTGGCACCAGCGGCCAGGGTGGCGATGACGTGCTCAGGGTTGACGATCTCGACGTCGTGAGGCGTC
>CAZNWS010000053.1:0-8121 GCA_964576495.1 uncultured Hydrogenophaga sp.
CAAGGTTCAAAGTAGGCGTTGGCGGCGGCATCGACTTTGCGGAAGTAGCTGCGTGCGCCTTCGGCGTTGAGTTTCTTGCGCACGGTGCGCGTGATGAGGCCTTGCAAGTGGTCGAGCGCGGCGTAGTCCATGCGGTCCAAGGCCTCAATGCTCATGTCTTGTGTGGCCAGCGCTGATGTGGCGGCCAGCTCGGCGGGCAGCACTTGCACCATGGCTTTGACCACATCGCGGTGCGGTGCCACGGCGGTGGCCACGCCGCGGGTTTGTGGCTGGATGGGGCAGCGGATTTCCACAAAGCGCGGCTTCACAGGCCCGGTGCAGCCGTCGTGGTGGTAGTACTCGCCTTGGCTCAGGCGCCCTTTGCTGGAGCGCCCGCGCACATCGCGATAGGTGGGGTGTTGGGTGTGCACGTTCAGGCATGCCACCAGGCCCGTCTCATCGACCAGTTGGTAAAAGGCTTCACGCCAGTCGGGATGCAAAAGTTTGTCGTGTAAGTAGTCGTTCGGGGTTTCTTGGCCGACTTCACCTTCAATCACCAACACAAAAGGTTTGGGGCGGCGCACGTGCCACACCGCTTGGGCGAATTCCATCGTGGAGAGGGGGGTGTCTGGCATGACGGAAGTGCAGGGTAGGGCGAAGTTGTTTGAACTGACAATTTTAGGGTGCGTCCATTCAGAAGTACGAACGCATTAAACTGGGTCGAAACATTTCAATGGCCTGTGCGGCCCATCACATGGCCTTGTCCATCATCACCGACCCGTTTTTTTACCTGATCGCAGCGCCCGCGGTGGTGTTGTTGGGTGTGAGCAAAAGCGGCTTTGGTGCAGGCTTCGGATCTTTGGCGGTGCCCATGATGGCGCTGGCGGTGACCGTCCCACAAGCCGCAGCGATTCTCATGCCGGTACTCCTGGTCATGGACTTGCTGGGCATGGCGGCGTTCAGAAAAGACGTGGATGGTGCCTTGCTGCGCTTCATGTTGCCTTTTGCTTTGCTGGGGGTGGTCTTGGGTGCTCTGCTCTTCAAGCTGCTGGATGTGCGCTGGGTAGCCGCAACTGTGGGTATCTTTACCTTGATATTCCTGGCTCAGCAAATCTTGCTCAAGACCGACCCCAACAGTCCACCGCCGCCGCGCTGGAAGGGGCGGGTGTTACTGGTCATATCGGGCTTCACCAGCTTCATTGCTCATGCGGGCGGTCCGCCCGTCAACGCCTATGTGATGCGACTCAAGCTTCCCCCAGTGCTCTTCACAGGCACCATGGCCTATCTTTTCTTTTTCATCAACATGGCCAAGTGGCTGCCCTACGCTTGGTTGGGATTGCTGGATATGCGCAATTTGGGCACGTCGTTGGTGTTGTTGCCCCTAGCTCCTGTGGGGGTGTGGATCGGTGTGAGAATGGCACGCACATTGAACCCTACCTTGTTTTATCGCCTCATTCGGATCGGTATGTTCCTGACCGGTTGCAAGCTCTTGTGGGATGGGGTTCGCTGACGCAAGTACTTCGTCGCCTGCACCCGATAGGCAGTTCAGCCGGTGTTGTACGGCACGGCTTCCTCACCATGTGCCATGGAACTTGTGGCAGGTTTCAAACACTATGGTTTTATTTTTTAATTCTTAAGTTTGATTTCGGCGTTTTATTTTTCGTCGAATGCATTCTTTAAAATGAATGTTAACGATCGTTAAGAATTCGCGGGGGACCGCGCCAGACAATTCATCATCCAATTAACTCGGTTTTACGTGCATATGGCTCAGCGGTGGTGGATGGAATGGCGCGACTTGGTCTCTGGGGGGGTGTTCAACCGCCGTCAATTGTTGATGGTGTGTTTGATCGTCACCGCCCTGAGCTCTTTGCTGTTTTATTTTGTGCCCCACACGGCGTACGACCACAGCATCAATTTGTGGCTCAGCACGTTTTTGTTGGCGATCACACCCTTGGCGGTGTTCGCCCGTCTCTACTACCCCATCAGCCATGTTTTTTTGGCCTCGGTGGTGTTGGGCATGTCGGCCATCGGTGTTCAAACCGGTGGGATTAACGCCAGTGTGATGGTTTGGTTGGTGGTGATGTCGATTGCCGCTTTGATGTTGCTGGGCACGGCGGGTACGTGGTTGTGGATTGGGACGTCTTTGGGGGCGCAGTTCCTGCTGTGGTTGGCGGCGCAGTCGGGATGGATCAGCAGCACCATCACGCACGACGACGAGACTTTGCCTTGGGCCTTCTTCAATCATTTGGGGGCCATGACCTGTTTGATGATGGCCTTGTGGTTGTTCGATTGGCTGCACCGTCGCCGCCTCCTAGAGGTGGAGCGGCGAAACCAAGCCTTGTTGGCCATTCACGCCGACTTGATGCAAGCACAAGCACACAAAGACGAGTTCGTGGCCTCCGTGGGGCACGAGTTGCGCACACCGATGAATGCGATCTTGGGGCTCAATGGCGTTTTGCGCGACGAGTTCAAAGAGCAGCCCAACGCAGTTCAAACTGTGGATTTGATCCGGGGTTCCACCGAGAGTTTGCTGGCCTTGATCAACGATATTTTGGATTTTTCTCAGTTGAAGTCGGGGCGTGTGATCTTTCATCCTGAGCCTTGCGATTTGTTGCCTTGGATGAAGGGTTTTGCAGAGCCCTTTGAACGAAAGGCCCAAGCGAAAGGGCTGACCTTGGGCTGGAACGTGCCGAATGTTCAGGTGGAGGTGGATGCGCATCGTTTGGGCCAAATCCTGTCGCACTTGTTGGACAACGCCATCAAGTTCACATCATCAGGGCGCATCGATGTGGTGTGTTTGGTGCAAGGCCAACGTCTGTGGTTTGAGGTACAGGACACGGGGCGGGGCATACCTTTGAGTCGGCAGTTGCAAATCTTCAATCGCTTTGAACACGCCGACGAGCAAACCAACCGCGCTTATGGTGGAACTGGGTTGGGTTTGGCCATTTGTGAGCGATTGGTGGTTTTGCAAAAGGGGCGTTTGGGCGTGAGTTCAGAAGAGGGGCAAGGCGCACGCTTCTGGTTTGAGTTGCCGTGCCAAGTTTGCGCAAGCACGGGGGTGGCACCACCAACCCAAGCACAGGGCTCCATGCCGACCGAATTTCATGTTTTGCTGGTTGACGACAACGTGGTCAACCTGATGGTGGCGCAGCTCCAGATCAAAAAACATTTCTCGGGCGCACGCATCACCGCGGTGGAGAGTGGAGAGGCTGCCCTGCATGCCCTGGAGCAGCAGTCGTTCGACTTGGCCCTCATCGACATGGTCATGCCCGACATGAATGGCATGGAGTTGACCCGCCGCCTGCGGGCGACAGAACTGCACGCTCGCATGCCCATCTTGGCTTTGACGGCCAATACCAACCCAATGGACCGTCAGCGCTGTCTGGATGCCGGTATGAACGGTGTGTTGCATAAGCCCATGGACAGTCACATGGTCCAGAAAACCTTGACCGATTGGCTGAGCCAGCCATTGTGCGGGAGGGAGGCATGATGGACTTGGATCGTTGGTTCTCACAACGAGTGATTGCGCGTTTGCCCGAGCGTTTCCAGGAAGGCAAAAAGCCCTATGCGGTCTTGTTTGCCATGTTCATCATTGCGGTGATGCTGGTGTTTGCATGGATCAGCCCCTACGCGTACGGGACTTTGGTGCCTTTGGTGGCCGCATCAGCGCTGGCTTTTCAAATCTACTTGTTGTATCGCGGGATGGCTTTGTCTACCGCCGTACATATCGCCACGGGTTTGGGTGCTGTGCACATCATTTTTGCGGCATGGGTGTCGGGCGGCATTTTTTCGCCCCGACTCGCGTGGCTATTGATTTTGCCCATCACCCCATTTTTTGTGATTGGCCGCACCAGCGGCTTGGTTTGGTTTGTGTTGATGGTTTTGATTCAATGGGGTATCACGGCACTCACGGGTCAGGGCCAATGGCTCAACACCTTCGACTTGGGGGTGGAACACACCACCTCGTCCTTGACCACGTACGGGTTGGTGACCTGCGCCTTGATCATCGTGCCATTGATTTACCATCATCAGCACCGCAAGGCCTTGGCCGAAGTCGAACAGCGCCAACGAGAGCTGGAGAAAAAACGCCAAGAACTGCTGAACACCGTCAAAGCGCGTGAGCAGTTCATCGCCACGGTGAGCCATGAATTGCGCACCCCCATGAATGCCATTTTGGGTTTCAACACCTTGTTGCTCAATGAGGCGGCCGATAAACCTCGAGCCCGGCAAATTTTGGAGCACACGCGCCAATCGGCCGATCACCTGATGACGGTCATCAACGATGTCTTGGACTATTCGCAGTTCGATGCAGGGCGGCTGACGGCCCGCGCTGAAACCTTCGCCTTGCGTGAGACGGTGCAGCATGCGGTGGACTTATTCTTGCCCCGCGTCAAAAGCATGCACTTGAAGTTTCAATGCACGATGGATCCAGCTGTACCCAACTGGGTCAGCACCGATCGGCACCGATTGATGCAAATTTTGGTGAATCTGATCGGCAACGCCATCAAGTTCACCCACGAAGGTCATGTGCTGGTCAAGGTCGAGCGAACCGCTGCGGGTGTGTTGTTCAGTGTCAAGGACACGGGTATCGGTATTGCTCCTCAACACCACGCCCAAGTCTTCAAGCGTTTCATTCAAGCCGACAGCGACATTCACAAGCGTTACGGTGGTAACGGCCTGGGCTTGACCATCACACAGCGCTTGGTGGAGTTGTTGGGTGGCAGCATCGGTTTTGAGAGTCAGCTCGGGGCGGGTTCTCGTTTCTGGTTTGAATTGCCCTTGTCCGCCATGGAGCCGCCTTTGGCGGTTCAAGACACGTCTGCACCACTGCGAACACAGCAGGCTTCATGGCGTTTTTTGGTGGTCGATGACCACCCGATCAATCGATTGTTGGTCAAACAGGTCCTAGAGCATGCCTGGCCACACAGCCTCATCGAAGAAGCGGAAGACGGCCAGTCGGCGCTCAAGCATTTGGGTCAGGCGGCCTATGACGTGGTTTTTATGGACATGGTCATGCCCGTGATGGACGGTATCGAAACCTCCAAGTGCATCCGTTCTCAACTCCCATTGCCGGCCGCGCAGACGCCGATCTTGGGTTTGACGGCCAACGTCAATCCCGTGGATTTGGATCGTTTCACGGCGGCCGGACTCAGCGCGGTCATGCTCAAGCCGTTTGAGCCGCCACAGTTGTGCGCGAAGGTGGAAGAGCTGCTGTCGCAGCGGGTTTAACCCCGGAGCTGACGCTCCACTTCGGCTTGCAAGACCGTGAGCTGTTCCAACAACGGTGTTATGGCTGGCGCCAAGGTATCGATGGGCGCGTGTTTGCTCAACGCTTCTACTTCAATCACCAGGTCGACCAAGCTGTCCACACAAAACACGGGGGCAAAGCCCTTGAATTGGTGCAGCAAATCGTTCAAACCTCGGGTGTCGCCAGTGGCCAAGTGTTGGCGCAATTTGGGTAAGTCGGTACTCAGGGTGTCTTTGAGGGTGCCCAACAAACGGTTCACACCGGACGCATCTCCAATGAATTCGGTGGCTCTTTCGGTGCTGAGGTATTGGTAGGGTGCAGAGGTCATGAATGCGAAAGGATGACGTTTTTGAGATTTTAGGTCATCCCTGACGGTTCCCAACCTACCAAAAACAAGGCCAACATCAGTTGTTGGCCTATGGGATCAGTTGGCGTATCGCACGCTGGGGGCCGTATCGGCCATCAAGGTGGGTAGGGTGTTCCAAGCTTGGCGGATGTCGTTCATCAGGGTGAAGACTTCGTCCAAGGCTTCCAAGTCGTTGTGGGCGTTGATGTGGAACAAGCGGCGGGTCACGTAGGCATAGAGCTCATTGAGGTTTTGAGCCAAATCGCCGCCCTGTTTGAAGTCCAGTGCGCCTTGCAGGCCCACCACGATGCGGCCTGCACGGCCCAAAGCATCGGATTTTTCCTTGATGGTGCCGTGGATCATGTGGCCTTTGGCCTTGGCCAAGCTCTCGATCAAACCGTCAAACAGCATCTGAATCAGCTGAACGTTGTTGGCGCTGGCCACACCCGTGACGACTTGAACCGAACCGTAGCTGTTGAGGGCGCGTTGTTGTGATCGCATGAAAGACTCCTGATGAATGCGTTGTTACATCATGAGTCGGCCCTGGCGGGCAAAACTTTAGCCCGTGGCGTTGATTTTTGTATCGGGGGCAGGCGGGCCGTCTGGGGTGGCCCCGTCGCTGCCCGGTGCGGGCAAGGCGGCAGGATCGGGTCCCATGAGGCTCTGCGACATGGGGGCCTTGGGCTCGATCTGTGTTTTGCCAAACAATTGGTTGCAAGCGTCGTCCAGCGCCATGCGGACCTCGGCGTGTTGTTCTGGCGGCTTTTGGCTGAGGTCCACACCGCACTGGTAAATGGCATTGACTTGGGGCATGGGCAACCAAGACTCAACATTGCCGCGCAGGGTGGTGATTTGACGGGTGTTCTTCGGGGGGGAAGAGACCCCCATGTTGCCGTCGCGCTTGCCTTCTTCAAAAATCGATTCGATGTGCTTGATCAACACCGTTTCGTAGCGGGTGCGCACATCGCCCAAGCTGTCTGCAGGGACGTCTTCGGGTGGGCGTCCGGTCATGGCATCCCACAATTTTTTGGCACTCAGACCCGCAAAAGGGCCTACCGGCACGCTGGTCGGGGCTTGCGCGGCAGCACTGAGGTTTTCAATCGCGGTTTTGGTGTCTTTTTCCAAGGAGTTGACTCGGTCCACCAGGTAAATCACCAAGACGAGCAGCAACAGCAGCCCGATGGCAATGAAGGCGAGAAAGAGCAAGTCCATGGTGGTTTTCAGTCAGCGGTTGGGGCCGGCGGTGCACCGGCTTGAGCTGATGAATCGGCAGATTTGCCGGAAATTTCATCCCGCAGGAACTGCAGCACCTCAAAAGGGGTGTCGAGCTTGAGTTCGTACAAGCAAATTTGGTCGGCGATTTGCTGCACGCGGTCGATCGCTGTCTTGGCATCGATGTCGGTTTTTTGGTAGGCCGCACCGATATTGAAGGTTTCTAATGCGTACTCTTCGGGCAGGTAAACCCAAATTTCTTTGTCCCCCGATTTGACTTGCTGAAACAAGCTGAATTCGGGTTTTTCGGGTTTTTCGGTGTTGTTGATGGTGGCTTGGGCCATCATCTCGTGGTAAACCGCCGTTTTTTGTGCGCCATCAATGAAGGTTTTGTCTAAATGAGCACGGCACAGCAAACCCATTCTGATGCGGGCGCTGCGGGCTTCGCGGGTATCGGCTTTGGAGGCGGTGATCTTCTCGAACAAGGCTTGGGCTTGTTCTTTTTCGTCAACATCGGCGTCTTTAAGAAAGGAAAACATGGGGTCAGCAGGTGTTGGGTTGTAAATAAACGACGCGCTATTGTCTCAAGTTATTTGCAGTTGTTGGCGCAGCTTCTTCACTGTCCCGGACAAAATTTGACTGACACGCGATTCTGTAACCCCAAGGACTTCGACAATCTCTTTGAGTATCAAACCTTCGACGTAATAGAGCTGCAAAACCATGCGCTCACGCTCGGGTAGCGCTTCAATGGCCCCTTCCAAGGCCTGCATCATCTGGGCTTTTTCCACCAAAGCTTCGGGCTGAGCGTCGCTGTCATCGGCCATGTTCATGACCTCATCCGTCACGACCTCCATGGAATAGGTCTCGAAACGCTGAGCGGCGTCTCTTTCCTTGTGATAACTGTCCAAATCCTTGCCCATGTGGTCAGCCAACTCGGCTTGCGTGGGCGGACGACCCAGTTCGGCCATGAGGGTGTGAACCGAGGCGTTTTCACTGGCGTTGAACGCCACCGCCGAGCGAGGCAAAAACGACAAGCGGCGTACTTCGTCGAGCATGGCCCCACGGATGCGGGTGAGGGCGAAGCCTTCGAAGGGAATACCCAGCGTGGGGTTGAAGGAGCGAGACGCTTCGATCAAGCCCACCATGCCCACTTGAACCAGTTCATCGACCTCCATGAAAGGGGGAATGCGGGCCTTGAGGTGGATTGCCACGCGTTTGACCATGGGCATGTGGGCAAGCACCAAACTTTCGTTGGTGTCTTTGACTTGCTCGTACATGGCGACGGATTTGTTCATGGCGTTGGGCTCACTGTGCGTGAAGCATGCGGTTCATGAAA
>CAZNWS010000054.1:0-8106 GCA_964576495.1 uncultured Hydrogenophaga sp.
CTCAAGAAAATCGGCGAAGAAGCCACCGAGACCGTGATGGCCGCCAAAGACGTGGACCACGGCGGTGACGCTTCCAAGCTGGTGTACGAGGTGGCCGACTTGTGGTTCCACAGCATGATCGCGCTGGCGCACTATGGCCTGACGCCTGCCGATGTGGTCAATGAGCTGGCGCGACGCGAGGGCCTGAGCGGCCTAGAAGAAAAAGCCTTGCGCAAAGCCGTGGACCGCGAACGCTTGGGAGAGTGAGTCATGAACCACGCGACGCAGGACGACACCATTCGGACCATCAGTTGGGTCAGCTACGTGCTGCACCTGGTGGTGGCCGTGAGCGCTGTCGTGCCAGGCGCCCAAATGGGCCCGCTCCTCTTGATCGTGGCTTGGGTCATGGACCTGATCAAACGCGGCGACGCGCTCGATTGGGAGGCGTCTCACTTCAGCTACCGCATCCGCACCGTGATTTGGGCCGTTGTGCTCTATGCCATCACTTTCCCTTTGTGGCTTTTGTTCGTCCTGCCCGGCTGGTTGGCTTGGGTGGCGATTTCCATTTGGTTTTTGTACCGCATCGTGCTGGGCATGGTGCGCTTGAATGCCCAACGACCCATGGGCGATTAACCCTCACAGGCCTTGACCATGACCGACGACAACTGTGTGTTTTGCAAAATCATCGCGGGCAAGATCCCCTCGAAAAAAGTCCATGAGGACGAGCTGGTCTACGCGTTTCACGACATCAACCCTTGGGCGCCCGTGCATTTTTTGATCGTGCCCAAGGCCCACATCCCGTCCATGGCGCAGGTGGGGCCTGAGCACGCCGCTCTGATGGCCCACATGATGACCTTGGCGCCCCAATTGGCCGCACAAGAGGGCTGTGGTGCTTATCCCGAGGGTGGCTTTCGCATCGTGGTGAACACCGGCGCTGAAGGTGGCCAAGAGGTGCACCACCTGCACATGCACGTGATGGGCGGTCCCCGCCCTTGGTACAAGGGTTGAACCCGATTCCCCCTTAGAATCGAGACATATTTAGGAGATATCCATGGGCGCTTTTTCCATTTGGCATTGGTTGATCGTTTTGTTGATCGTGGTCATGGTGTTCGGCACCAAGAAACTCAAGAACATCGGTTCGGATTTGGGTGGCGCGGTCAAGGGTTTCAAAGATGGCATGAAGTCCGGTGATGCCGAAGCTGCCGCGGCGCCGCTGACCCAATCCGAAGTCAAAAAAGACACCTCGGCCATCGACGTCGAAACCAAGCAAAAAAGCTGATGGCAATGGCCGTTGCTGCGTGTAACGGCCGAACCCATGCAACCACCCTATGATTGATCTGGGTATATCCAAACTCGCCCTGATTGGCGCGGTCGCCTTGGTCGTCATTGGCCCAGAGAAGTTGCCGCGCGTGGCCCGCATGCTGGGCACGATGCTGGGTAAAGCGCAGCGCTACGTGGCCGACGTCAAGGCCGAAGTCAACCGCTCCATGGACTTGGAAGAACTCAAAAAAATGAGGGACTCCGTTCAGAACGCGGCGCAAGACGTGCAAACTTCCATCCAAAGCCAAGCCGAAGATTTTGAAAAGTCTTGGGCGGAGGTCACGGAGGGCTTAGCGCAATCCGAGCGCGAACACGACAGCTTTTCCGCCCTCAACCAACTGGGTAGCCCCGCCTACAAGACGCCTAAGAAAAACTGGCGCACCAAACAAGCGGCGGTGCCGCGTTGGTACAAAGTGCGCTCCGGTGTGCGCACCAGCGCCCAATCCGGTGCTGCGCGTGTGGCCCGCTACCGGCCACGTCCTTCTTCCTCGCTCTGATGTCTGACGCCCCCAAACCCGACGACGAACTCGCCGGCACCGAACAACCTTTTGTGCAGCACCTCATGGAGCTGCGCGATCGCTTGGTCTATGGCTTGGCGGGCTTGGTGGTTTGTATGATTGGCTTGGCCCTGTGGCCAGGCCCCAGTGGGTTGATCGATTTGATTGCGGTGCCCATCCGCGCCCACATGCCCCCCGATGCCAAGCTCATCGCCGTGGGTGTGTTCACGCCCTTCTTTGTTCCCCTCAAAGTTTTGTTGATGGCGGCGTTTTTGCTGTCTTTGCCTTGGCAGATGTACCAGTTGTGGTCCTTCGTTTCGCCTGGCTTGTACAGCCACGAAAAGCGTTTTGCCATCCCCTTGATCGTCTTGGGCAGCATGCTGGCCTATTTGGGCATTGGCTTTGTGCAGTTCTTTGTGCTCGACAAGATGTTTGGTTTTATTCAAGGCTTCACGCCCGACAGTGTGGCCGCCACTCCGGACATTGCGTCGTATGTGGAGGCGATTCTCTCCTTGTATTTGGCGTTTGGTTTGGCCTTCCAAGTACCGATCGTGGTCATGCTGTTGGTTCGCATGGAGATGGTGGGCATCCAAAAGCTCAAAGACTTCCGCGGCTATTTCATCGTGCTGTCGTTTGTCATTGCGGCCGTCGTGACGCCGCCAGATGTGATTTCTCAGCTGGCATTGGCGGTGCCCATGTGTTTGCTCTATGAACTGGGTATCTGGGGCGCGCGTTGGTTCGTCAAGCCTCCCGTGGCCGAGGATGCGAGCGAAACCCCGCAGACTTGATCGGTGTTAGCGGTTGTTGCTGCGCTCGACTTGTCGTTGACCCGGGACCACATTCAAGGTCAAGCGGTCATCTTTGCGGTTCACACTCAAAGTGCTGGCTTTGCCTGGCGGTAAGGCCGCAACGGCGCTGAGCAATTCGCTCACATTGCCCACTGGTTGCCCCCCGACTGCTGTGACCACGTCGCCCGGACGCAGGCCAGCAATGGCGGCGGGGCTGTTTTGCAACACGCCGGTGATGATCACACCCGCTTGACGTTTCAAGCCAAAGCCCTCGGCAAGTTCGGCCGTGAGGTCTTGAGGCTCTACGCCAATCCAACCACGGACCACCTCACCATCACGCACGATGGCCTCCAGCACTTGTCTGGCGGTGGACGTGGGGATGGCGAAGCCAATACCCATGGAGCCGCCCGAGCGCGAGTAAATGGCGGTGTTGATGCCCACCAAGTGGCCATTCACGTCCACCAATGCGCCGCCAGAGTTGCCGGGGTTGATGGCGGCATCGGTTTGGATGAAATTCTCAAACGTGTTGATGCCCAATTGCGTCCGACCCAAGGCGCTGATGATGCCGCTCGTGACGGTCTGCCCCACGCCGAAGGGATTGCCAATGGCGAGTACCCCATCACCGATGGCAACCTGCTCCGAATTGCCCCAAGTGATGGCCGGCAGGTCGGTGAAGTTGATCTTGAGAACGGCCAAGTCGGTTTCGGGGTCGGTTCCAATGACTTGCGCGGCGGTGGTGCGGCCATCGTTGAGGGTGACTTGAATCTCGTCGGCCTCTTCAATCACGTGGTTATTGGTCAAGATGTAGCCGTCGGGGCTGACGATCACGCCCGAGCCCAGTCCTGTTTGGGGCTGCGCTGAACTGCGTTCACCGTAGAAAAAGCGGAACCACGGGTCTTCGAGGTGGGGGTTGTTGGCGGGTGATTGGCTGGTGTTGATGCTCACCACAGCGGCGGCGGCCAAACGGGCCGCGACGCGCAGGCTGCCGGGGGTGGCATCACCCAAGACATGGGCAGGGGCCTCGAAGACCGGCACGATGGAGGCAAACGTGGGGCGACGATCGAGCCATTGTGGTTTGAGCGTGGCCACCACAAACACCACCGCCACCACCACCGTGACGGTTTGCGAAAACAAGAGCCAAAGTCGTTTCATGCCTAGTTCGTCCAAGAATGGGGTCTGCATCAATGGTGTCATTGTCTCGCATCCGTTGCTGTCAAAATGAAGTCACCGTTGATCAGCTCCGTTCTACCATGTCTACTCCAACTTCAGTCGGCCGAGCCGAATTGCTCCATGCCTTGGATGCGGCGCTGCAGCCGCAGTTGTTCAAAGACTATGGCCCCAATGGCCTGCAGGTCGAAGGGCGCGCCACGATCACGCGCTTGATCACTGGAGTGACCGCCAGCTTGGCTTTGATCGATGCGGCCATCGATGCGCAGGCCGATGCCGTGTTGGTGCATCACGGCTTGTTTTGGCGCGGGCAAGACGGCCGCGTGACGGGTTGGATGAAACAGCGGTTGCAGCGGCTCCTGGCCCACGACATCAACCTGTTGGCGTATCACTTGCCCTTGGACGCCCACGCCGAATGGGGCAACAACGCCCAGTTGGCACAACGCTTGGGCGTCTCGGTCTTGCCGGGGGCGGCGGGACGCTTTGGTGAACAGTCTTTGGGTTGGATGGGAACGGTACCTGCCACGACCTTGACGGAATGGGGGCAGCGGGTGCAAGCCTTGGTTCAGCGCGGTGTCACGTGTGTGGGCGATGCCAATCGGCCCATTCGACGGGTCGCTTTGTGCACGGGTGGTGCGCAGTCGTACTTTGAGGCCGCGATCGCGGCCGGTGCTGACGTGTTTGTGACCGGGGAAATTTCCGAACCTCAAGCCCACTACGCCCGCGAGATGGGCGTGGCCTACATTGCCTGTGGTCACCACGCCAGCGAGCGCTACGGTGTCCAGGCTGTGGGCGATGCCATGGCACAGCAGTTGGGCATCGAGCACCAATTCATCGAGATCGATAACCCCGCATGACCAAGAGCTGTTCGGCACGTCCCGTTCTCCTCACCATGGGCGATCCCGCCGGGATCGGGCCAGAGATCGTCGTCAAAGCCTTGTCGCAGCGCCACGCCCTGGGCCCTTGTGTGGTGGTGGGCGACGCAGCGACCTTGCATCAAGCTCAGGCCTTGGTGGCCCAAACCGAGCCCTCGGCAGCCGATTGGCGTTGGGTGCAGGTCAAGGACGTTTCGGCCGCAGCCGATATGCAAGACAACCAAGTGCCTTTCGTTCAAGCCTGTGAGCCTGTGCGTGTGGTCTGGGGTCGGGTGCAGGCTCAGGCGGGGCGGGCCGCTGCCGATTGCATCCGTTGGGCCGCTCAAGCCGCTTTGGCGGGCCAAGCTTCGGCGGTGGTGACGGCGCCCATTCACAAAGAAGCTTTGGCGCTGGCGGGTATTGAACACCCTGGCCACACCGAATACTTGCAAGCCTTGGCGGCTGAACATCAAGGGGTCTCGGTGGCGCAGTTGCCCGTGCGCATGATGTTGAGTGCCCCCGGACTGCAAACTGTCTTGGTCAGTATTCACGTGTCTTTGCGCGAAGCGATAGAGGCCCTGACGCCGCAGCGCTTGCGACAAACCATCGAACTGACACACCAGCATTTCCTGAGGCGTGGTCACGCCCCACGGATCGCCGTGGCGGGTTTGAACCCGCATGCCGGAGAAGGCGGCTTGTTTGGCCGAGAAGAGATCGACATCATTCAGCCGGTCGTTGCCGATTTGAAGGCGCAGGGCTTGAGCGTCAGCGGCCCGCATGCACCGGACACCGTGTTCATGCGGGCCCGTCAAGGTGAGTTTGATGTCGTGGTGGCCCTGTACCACGATCAAGGTCTGATTCCGGTCAAGTTGCTGGGCTTAGAGCACGGCGTCAACACCACGATCGGTCTGCCTTTTGTGCGTACCAGCCCGGACCACGGCACAGCGTTTGATTTGGCCGGCACTGGCCGTGCCAGTGCCGCCAGCTTGCTCGCGGCTTGGGCCGCAGCCCGTTGAGCCATGTTGCATTGGACCAAGGCTGTTGCGAACTTCCGGCCACAAACCCATGTCTTGTGGGGCAGTGGCTGGTGCGGACTACGATCCTTTTGAGTGGTTTGATCTGGCAATCCATCAAAAAAGAAGATCCCAGGCAACGAGTTCAAAAGTATCGATTTCACCCAAAATTCCCACGATTTGAATGCTGTCCCGTAAAAAATGAACGCCATTGTGGCAAGCGGGTTCGGTGAGGTGCGCCGACTGTGGCTTGAATCTGGGCCAACACTCTTACTCGGGAAAAGTTGAGGTAACCGTGGTGGAGCGTTTACAATTTAGGGTGAACCCTAGTGTTGAACCGTCATAGAAAGATTTCCATGAGTGAAGCAACCGCCAACGCGCCTGCCAACAACAGCCGCCGTACTTGGCTGATCACTTCTGCCGCCATGGGCGGTGCAGGTGCAGCCGCTGTCGCTGTTCCCTTTGTGAGCAGTTTTCAGCCTTCCGAGCGCGCCAAAGCCGCTGGTGCTGCCGTTGAGTTTGATGTCTCCTTGCTTCAGCCTGGTGAGAAGGCGGTCGTGGAGTGGCGTGGTAAACCCGTCTGGGTCATGCGCCGCACGCCCGAACAACTCGCCGCGTTGGAGAAACTTGACCCTCAGTTGGCCGACCCCACCTCGGTCCGCAAGGCCTACCCCACACCCGAATACGCTCAAAACCGCCACCGTTCCATCAAGCCGGAAATTTTGGTGGCCGTGGGCATTTGCACCCACTTGGGTTGCTCGCCCGGCGACAAATTCAACCCTGGTCCGCAGCCTTCTTTGCCTGATGATTGGGCCGGTGGTTTCTTGTGTGCTTGCCATGGCTCTACCTTTGATTTGGCCGGACGGGTATTCAAAAACAAGCCTGCGCCTGACAACTTGGAAGTGCCTCCGCACCACTACATTTCCGAGACCAAGCTGTTGATCGGTGAAGAAAAACCCGCTTAATTCACAGCTTCCTTGCGTCCACAGTCGACTGACCACTGAGGTATTTCATGGCCGAATTCAAAGAAATCTCTCCCGACGCGCCGATGGCGCAGAAGGCCCTGAACTGGATTGACAACCGGTTCCCGCTCTCCAAGCTCTACAACGAGCACTTGGCTGAGTACTACGCTCCCAAGAACTTCAACTTCTGGTATTTCTTTGGCTCGCTGGCACTCTTGGTGTTGGTCATCCAAATCGTGACCGGTATTTTCTTGGTCATGCACTACAAACCCGATGCTGCCTTGGCCTTTGCTTCGGTGGAATACATCATGCGCGATGTGCCGTGGGGTTGGTTGATCCGCTACATGCACTCCACGGGTGCCTCTGCTTTCTTTGTGGTGGTCTACCTGCACATGTACCGCGGTTTGATCTATGGTTCATACCGCAAGCCACGCGAATTGGTTTGGGTGTTTGGTTGTGCCATTTTCTTGGTGCTCATGGCCGAAGCCTTCATGGGTTATTTGCTGCCCTGGGGTCAGATGTCCTATTGGGGCGCGCAGGTGATCGTGAACCTGTTCTCGGCCATTCCGTTCATCGGTCCCGATTTGGCGCTGTTGATCCGCGGCGACTTCGTTGTTGGCGATGCAACCCTGAACCGTTTCTTCGCTTTCCACGTGATCGCAGTGCCCTTGGTGCTGCTGGGCTTGGTCGTGGCGCACATCATCGCTTTGCATGAAGTGGGTTCTAACAATCCTGACGGCGTGGAAATCAAGGCCAATAAGGACGCCAACGGTATTCCGCTTGACGGCATTCCTTTCCACCCTTACTACTCGGTGCACGATATCTTGGGCGTGGCTGGCTTCTTGATGGTGTTTTCAGCCATCGTTTTCTTCGCCCCTGAGTTTGGCGGCTACTTCTTGGAGTTCAACAACTTCATTCCGGCTGACCCCTTGGTGACGCCCTTGCACATTGCCCCCGTTTGGTATTTCACGCCCTTCTATTCCATGCTGCGTGCCATCACCACCGAAATGATGTTCGCTTTGGTTGCCATTGTTTTGGGTGCTGCGGTGTTGGCCGCCTGGAAATTGCAACTCGCCAAGACCTTGAAGGCCGTGGTCTTGGGTGGTTCGGTGGTCTTGGTCGCCTTGATGTTGGCCATCGATGCCAAGTTCTGGGGTGTGGTGGCCATGGGTGGAGCGGTCATCATCCTGTTCTTCTTGCCATGGCTGGATCACAGCCCCGTTAAATCTATTCGTTACCGTCCCAACTGGAACAAATGGCTTTACGGTATTTTTGTGATCAATTTCTTGATCTTGGGTTACTTGGGCGTCTTGCCCCCCTCACCCATCGGTGAGCGTGTGTCCCAAGTCGGTACCTTGTTCTACTTTGGCTTTTTCCTCCTGATGCCTTGGTGGAGCCGCATCGGCGAATTCAAGCCCGTGCCCGACCGCGTCACGTTCAAGCCCCACTGATCCGTCACAGCAGAAAGTCAAGAACATGAAAAAAATTCTTCTGGGTTTTGCCTTGGCCTTGGGCCTGACGGGCGC
>CAZNWS010000055.1:0-3238 GCA_964576495.1 uncultured Hydrogenophaga sp.
TGTGCACGTACTCTTCGCCGTGCGCGGTGTGGTGCAGGTGCAAGACGCGTTCGACTTGGCCGCTTTGCTGAGAGCGCGCCATGGGGCACGACTCGCCGGCTTGGTCACAGGGCACGTCGATTTGGTGCGAGACCTGGTAACAGCACCGCCCCACCACCTCTTGTCCATGACCGTAATCGCGCCGATAAGCGGCGTTGGCCGCGATGATGCGGTATTGGGGGTCGAAGACGATGTGCGGATCCGGCAGACCGTCCAAAAAAGCAATCAGTTCGTGGGGCGTGTTCATGGGCGTCCTCAAGGCAGAACGCAGTATGACACCGACTGACAACACTGGCAGAGTTTGTCAACGCTGGTGAAGCCCATGCCCACAGACACTGGCCCCGAAGCTTTGGCACGAATCTTGGATGATGGGGGTCTTGATATTGATCCGTGCATCCAGGAGTTGCAGATGACCACACCTTATGAGAACTTGGGCGGCGCCGATGCGGTGCGGGCTTTGGTCGATCGCTTTTATGAGTTGATGGACGAATGGCCCGAAACACACGGCTTGCGCCAAATGCACCCACCCGACCTCAGCCACGCACGGCAAAGCTTGTATGAGTTTTTGTCGGGCTGGCTCGGCGGGCCACCGCTTTACATCGAAAAAAACGGCCACCCCCGCCTGCGCATGCGCCACATGCCCTATGCGATTGGGTATGCCGAGCGCGACCAATGGATGATGTGCATGCGCACCGCGCTCACCGAACGTGTGAGCGACCTCGATTTGCGCGCCGCCTTGATCGGCGCATTTGCCCAAATGGCCGACCACATGGTCAACGTCAGCGCCGGCGGCCCCACCCAACCTTTGGAGTCACGATGAACCGTTCCTGGATTCGCACCGCTGCCTGGACTTTGGCCTTGAGCACGGGCTTGGCCTGGGGCCAAGCTCCCACGTTCCAGGTGGGCCAGCCTTTGCCCGCCTTGACCATTCAAAACCAACACCAGCGGGCTTGGGGCTGGGACGACAGCACCCGCTTGGTGATCCTGGCCAAAGGCCGCAAGCCCGCGAATTGGGTGATGGAGGTGCTGGGGGCCCAGGGCAACGGGTTTTTGGCCTCACGCCAAGCGGTGTATGTGGCCGATATGAGCAAGATGCCGGGTTTTGTTGCACGCACCTTTGCCTTGCCCGCCATGCGCGAGCAGCCCTTTGAGGTGGGGGTGGTGATGGACGATCAGGCCTTGGCGGCGTGGCCGCAACAAGCCGACACACTGACGGTGATTCATTTGGACCGTGGCCGTGTCGTGCGCCACGAGTCGCTGACCGACGCAGCGGGGCTGCGCCGGGTGTTGGGACTTTAAAACGCCAGTGTCTGCACGCCGGGCTTGAGCAAGTGAGCCGCGACGTCTGCGGGTTTGGCAGGCGTCACGCCGGCGATCAGGTCGCTGGCTTGTTTGCCGCTGTTGGGCAAGTACAAGGCACAGACTTCCACCTTGGCACCACCTTTGATCAGGCCTTGCAGCATTTGCTGGGGCATGTCTTGACCGGTCACGGCGATGTCGGCGGCGGCGTCGCACAAGATCGGATGGTCATGCCCATTCTCCACATACCCCAAGCAGTAACCTTGAGATTTCGCAAGCCCTGCTCAATGAGCGGCTGAACCCGCCAAGGCCGTGACGGCTTGGTGGTGCGTCAAGAACACTTGACCACTCATGGTCTGCAGCCAATCGGAGCGCTGCAGCCGATCCATGACTGGGCCTTTGACCTCACTCAGGTGCAGCGCGATGCCTTGCTCGCGCAAACGCAGATCGATGGTTTGCAGGCTCTCCAAGCCGCTGGCGTCGATGTCGTTGATGGCGTTGCATTGCAGCACCACGTGACGCACCGCTGGTTGAGCGGCCACGGCCGCGGCCACGTGGTCTTCCAAGAAGCGTGCGTTGGCAAAGAACAGGCTTTCATCGGGCCGCAGGCCCAACAGCGCCGGGTGCGTGATGACCTCGTGGCGCAAGACGTTGCGGTAGTGCTCGGTGCCGGGCACATTGCCCACGGTGGCGATGTGGGGCCGGCTGCTGTGCCAAATGTGCAACATCAGCGAGGCCATCACACCAGCGATCAGGCCGCTGATCAAATCCACGCCCAGCGTCACACAGAAGGTGAGCGCCTGCGCCGCGAAGTCGGCGCGCGAGTAGCGCCAGGTTTTGGTGAAGCTGCCAAAGTCCAGCAAACTGCCCAGCGCCATCAGAATGGTCGCGGCCAGCACCGCCAGCGGCAGCGCCTGCAGCCAGGGCGTAAAGAACAGCGCCGTCAGCAGTAACAAGCCGGCGGTGAATACATTGACCAGCGGCGTGCGCGCGCCGGCTTCGGCCTGCACCAGGGTGCGAGAAAAGCTCGCGCCAACCGCAAACCCGCCGGTGAGTCCCGCCGCCAGGTTGGCCCCGCCCATGGCGCGCATTTCTGCATTGGTGTCGATGCGCTCGCCGCGCTTAGCCGCCATGCTTTGGGCAATCGACACCTGCTCCACAAAGGTGAGCACCGCAATCAGCAGCGCCGGCACCAGCAGCGCCTGCCAAGTGCCCAAGCCCACCCCCAGCACCGTGCCGAGGGTGAAGGGCGGCAAGCCAGACGGCACCGCGCCCACCACCGCCACACCCGCAGCGGCCCAGCCCAGTTGCGAGCTCATGGCAATGAACAGCACCATCACCAGCAGCGGCGAGGCCTTGGCCAGCGTGTCGGCCACGCCAGCTGGCACACCAATGGCGCGCAGCGCGGGCTTGAGCCAACGTTTGCCCAACCACAGCGCCAGCGCCGCGCCCGCGCCCACCGCTAGGGTCAGCGCGTGCAGGTCGCCCAGGTGGTGCAACACACTGGCTGCAAACACGCTCACATTGGCACTGGCCAGCGGTGTGCCCAGCACATGCGGCAGCTGGCTCATGGCGATCAGCAGACCCGACGCGGTGACAAAACCCGATAGCACCGGGTGGCTCAAAAAGCCCGCCACAAAGCCCATGCGCAGCGCGCCCATGACCAACAAGAACAAGCCCACCAGCACCGCCAGCGCCAGCGTGGCGGCCACAAAATGGGCGCTGCCCACGGGCACCACCGCGCCCACTGCCGCCAGCGACATGATGGAGCGCAGCGCTGCCGGCCCAGGCCCGAGCACCATGCTACTGCCCATGCAGGCGTAGACCACAAGCGGCAACACGCTGGCGTACAAGCCGCTTGTGGTCTACGCCTGCATGGGCAGTAGCATGGTGCTCGGGC
>CAZNWS010000055.1:3248-8039 GCA_964576495.1 uncultured Hydrogenophaga sp.
ACCAGCGGCAACACGCTGGCATACAAGCCCGTCACCGCTGGCATGCCCGCCAGCAGCGCGTAGGCCATGCTTTGCGGAATCAGCAGCAGCGTGACCACCGCCGCAGCGGTGATGTCGCCGCTGGCGAGGCTGTTGTTGTAGCTGCGCGCCCGCTGTAAAAGGGGTAACCAGTCGTGAATGGTGATTTTCATTGGGCAGACAGGCACAAGCAGTTGAGGAGGGGTCAGAGGGCGTTGAGTGGTATTTTCAGGTATCGCACGCCATTGTCCTCGGGCGGTGGCAGTTGCCCGGCGCGCATGTTCACCTGCACCGAGGGCAGGATCAGCATTGGCATCGCCAGCGTCGCGTCGCGCGCACGGCGCATGGCGGCAAACTCCGCCTCGCTCACCCCTGCGTGCACATGCACGTTGCCCGCCTTCTGCGCCGCCACCGTGGTGCGGCACTGCGGCTCGCGGCCCTCGGGTGGGTAGTCGTGGCACAGCACAATCTCGGTGTCGTCTGGCAGTGCCAGCACCTTCTGGATCGAGCGGTACAGCGTGGCCGCATCCCCGCCAGGAAAGTCGCATCGCGCGGTGCCATAGTCGGGCATGAACAGCGTGTCCCCCACAAAGACAACGGTACGGACCGGGTCGATGCTGTGGTCGCGAACCACATAGCTCATACAAGCGGGTGTATGGCCTGGTGTGTGCAGTGCCTGCGCCTGCAGACCGCCGATGGCAAAGCGCTCACCATCGGCAAACAGATGGTTGAACTGACTGCCGTCGCGCGCGAACTCGGTGCCCGCGTTAAACAGCTTGCCAAAGGTGTTCTGTACCGTGGTGATGTGCGCACCAATCGCCAGTTGCCCGCCCACCTGCTGCTGCAAATACGGCGCAGCCGAAAGGTGGTCGGCGTGCACATGGGTCTCCAGCAGCCACTGCACCTGTAAGTCGAGTTCGCGCACGCGGGCGATTAGCCGGTCGGCGCTGGTGGTAGCTGTGCGACCCGACTTGGGGTCGTAATCCAGCACACTGTCGATCAGTGCGCACTGCTGGGTGTGCGTGTCCCACAGGATGTGACTGAAGGTGAATGTGGCGGCGTCGAAGAAGGATTCGATCTGTAAGCGGGAAGTGGTGTTCATGGTGTGCAGCGCTTCAGGAGGGGCCAGGGACAATCAACAAGGGCCGGAGAGTCTGGGTCAGACCTCCAGCCCCAAGGGCCTGGCACACCCCGGTGCAGGCGTGCCAAGGCGTTCAGTCGATCACAGCGATTTGGTCGAGAAGTACCAGTCGGTGGTGTTGTAGCCCTCGGCCATACGGGCCTTGATGGCTTCTGGGCTCTTGGGTGGCGGCACGATCACATCACAACCCGGCGTCCAGCCTTCGGGCGTGGCGATTTTGTTGGTGTCGCTGGTCTGCATCGCTTTGAGCAGGCGCACAAACTCTTCGATCGAACGGCCGTTGCTCATCGGGTAATAGACCATGGCGCGCAGGATGCCGTTCGGGTCGATGAAGAAGGTGGCGCGCACGGCCTGCGTATCGGCGGCACCGGGGTGCACCATGCCGTAGGCGCTGGCCACTTCCATCTTGATGTCTTCGATGATCGGGAAGCTGATCTCCACGCCGAATTTTTCTTGGATGTTCTGCGTCCAGGCCAGGTGAGAATACAGGCTGTCGATGGACAGGCCGAGCAGTTCGCAGTTCATGGCACGGAAGGTCTCGGCGTGCTTCTGGAAGCCGATGAACTCGGTCGTGCAAACGGGCGTGAAGTCAGCCGGGTGCGAGAACAGGATTAGCCACTTGCCCTTGTAGTCGGCGAGCGAGCGGTCACCGTGGGTGGTTTTGGCGTTGAAAGCGGGGGCGGCTTCGTTGAGGCGGGGGAAGGTGGCAACGTTTTCCATGAGGAACTCCATTCAGTTCAGGTTTCGGACGAACCGGGAAAGCAGGATTGCTTGACCGATAAATGAAGTCTAGGAATGCGGGTCTTTCGGCGGATTGCGTTTTGTCAAGCGGGTAATTGGCATTGTCTAAGACGCCGATAGCGACAGCAGTGTGGTGGTCCGCGATGGGGGTGATCAAGCTGGTGCGTTGGCGGCTTCGCTGGTGATGACGCCGCCGCCCAAACACACCTCGCCGTCGTACAGCACCGCGCTTTGGCCGGGCGTGACCGCCCATTGCGCCTCGTCAAAACGCAAGGTGATGCCGCTGGGTGTGGTGCTCAGGGCGCACGGCGCGTCGGCTTGGCGGTAACGCGTTTTGGCCGCGATCTGCTGTTGGCTGGGTGGAGCGCCGGCCACCCAACTGAGGTCGTGTGCGGTCAAGGCCGCGGACAACAACCACGGGTGGTCGTGGCCTTGCACCACCCACAAGGTATTTTTCTCCACGTCTTTGCGTGCCACAAACCAAGGCTCGTGTTCGTTGCCGCCTTTTTGTGCGCCCTTGGCTTTGACGCCGCCGATGCCCAAACCTTGGCGTTGGCCCAAGGTGTAGAAGGACAGGCCCACGTGCTCGCCGATGGTGCGACCGTTGGGGTCTTTGATCGGGCCGGGGGCTTGGGCGATGTAGCGGTTCAAAAAGTCGCGAAACGGCCGTTCGCCAATGAAACAAATGCCGGTGCTGTCTTTTTTCTTGGCGTTGGGCAGACCGATCTCGGCGGCGATGCGGCGCACCTCGGTTTTGGGCAGCTCACCCACCGGGAACAGCGTTTTGGCCAGCTGCGCTTGGTTCAGGCGGTGCAGAAAATAGCTCTGGTCTTTGAGCGGGTCCAGACCCTTGAGCAACTCGTGCAGGCCG
Organism: uncultured Hydrogenophaga sp.; assembly: GCA_964576495.1. Taxonomy (GTDB): domain Bacteria; phylum Pseudomonadota; class Gammaproteobacteria; order Burkholderiales; family Burkholderiaceae_C; genus Hydrogenophaga. The sequence continues at coordinate 6,020 of CAZNWS010000055.1, forward strand.
GTGGCGGTGTTGTGGCGCACCCGGGCGTAGTGGCCGGTGGCGATTTTCTCGGCGCCCAAACGCACCGCGTGGTCGAGGAAGGCTTTGAACTTGATCTCGGCGTTGCACAAGATGTCGGGGTTGGGCGTGCGACCGGCCTGGTATTCGCGCAAAAACTCGGCAAAGACCCGGTCTTTGTACTCGGCAGCGAAGTTCACGTGTTCGATGTCGATGCCCACCGCACCGGCCACCGAGGCGGCGTCCAGCCAGTCTTGGCGGCTCGAGCAAAACTCGGAGTCGTCATCGTCCTCCCAGTTCTTCATGAAGATGCCGATGACCTCATGGCCTTGTTGTTTGAGCAGGTGCGCCGTGACCGCGGAGTCCACCCCGCCACTCAAACCGACCACCACCCGTTGTTTTGTGCTCATAGTGGCATTATCCCCGGGCCACGCCAAGTGCCGCAGTACAGTCACCCCATGCAAACCCGCCCACCTCACTCGCCGCGCATCGACCCGACCGAAGTCGAGTTCACCGCCATCCGCGCGCAAGGCGCGGGCGGGCAGAACGTCAACAAGGTCTCCAATGCGGTACACCTGCGTTTTGATGTGGGGGCTTCGTCGCTGCCCGAAGCGGTGCGCGAGCGTTTGTTGGCGTTGAGCGACCAGCGTATCACGGACGAGGGGGTGGTGGTGATCAAGGCGCAGACCAGCCGCAGTTTGGAGACCAACAAGGCCGATGCGCTGGCGCGTTTGCAAGCCCTGGTCGACAGCGTGGCCACGCTGCCCAAAGCGCGCAAAGCCACGCGGCCCACCTATGGCGCGCAACAGCGCCGCTTGGCGGGCAAGGCCAACCGATCGCAGATCAAACAGGGGCGGGGACGGGTCAGTGGAGCCGACTGACTCAGGGCCGAAGCACCGACGGGTCGGTGTGGATGGTGTTCATGGGGAAGCGTTGCCCTTGGCGGTGGTCGTCGATGCAGCGCATGACCAGTGGGCTGCGGTGGCGTTCGGGGCAAGCGCGCAATGCCTCGGGGGTCATCCACAGCGTGCGAACAATGCCGGTGTCCAGCGTGCGCGCCGCGTCAAATGCGCCCAAGTCGCCGGTGTAGGCCAAGCGCAGGTAGGTGATGTCCTCGCCCGTGGTGGGGCGCTGAAAGCGCGAGAGGTAGATGCCCACCAAGGCGGTCGGCGTGAACACAAACGCGGTTTCTTCCAGGGTTTCGCGGGCCACGCCCTGTTCGGGGCTTTCGCCGGGGTCGAGGTGACCGGCCGGGTTGTTCAGGCGCAGGCCTTCGGGGGTGTGCTCTTCGACCAAGAGGTAGCGCCCCTCGCGCTCAATGATGGCGGCAACGGTCGTGCTGGGTTTCCAACGGGTGTTCATGGGCGCAATTATGGTTGCCGCAAAGCCTTTGTCAGGGAATATGGGGCCAGAACGTGGTAAATATTAGGGTTTGCTGATATTCCAGGGTGGCGTGAACAAAACGCCCAGTGGCCCGGGCTTGCCCTAGAGGGGGCAGCACCGACTTCGGTTAAGCTGGAACAAGGCTTATTTTTTTGTGGATTGAGCGAGGAGACATTCATGCAATCAGGCGAAAACGCCGCCACGCCGCAGCGCATTGGCGTGCCGCGAGAGGTATTTCCCGGTGAAAAACGCGTGGCTACCGTGCCCGATGTGGTGAGCAAGCTGGTCAAACTCGGCTTTGCGGTGGTGGTGGAACAGGGCGCCGGCGAGCTGGCCGATTTGTCCGACGCGGCTTACATCGAAGCGGGCGCGACCATCGCCCCCAACGCGGCGGCATTGTGGGGTGGCAGTGACATTGTCTTCAAGGTGCGCGCTCCTTCGCCCGACGAAGTGGCGCTCATGCACGAAGGCCAGACGCTGATCGGGTTTTTGTGGCCTGCCCAAAACCCCGATTTGATGCAGCAGCTCGCGGCCAAAAAGGTCACGGCGCTGTCCATCGACGCGCTGCCCCGCACGCTCAGCCGCGCGCAAAAAATGGACGCGCTGACCTCCATGGCCGGCGTCAGCGGTTACCGCGCGG
>CAZNWS010000056.1:0-6723 GCA_964576495.1 uncultured Hydrogenophaga sp.
GGTGTCTTCGAGCTTTTGCTGTTCTTCCAAGCGCTTGCGCATCTCGAAGTCATACAGGCGCGAACGCAGGCGCTGCCAAGCCACATCGCGGTTGCTGTGCTGGCTGCGGCCGTCTTGACACTGAACGACGATGCCAGTGGGGATGTGCGTCAAACGCACAGCGGAGTCGGTTTTGTTGATGTGCTGCCCACCCGCACCGCTGGCGCGGTAGGTGTCGGTGCGCACGTCGGCGGGGTTGATGTCGATCTCGATGGAGGCGTCGATCTCGGGGTAAACAAACAGCGAGGCAAAGGAGGTGTGGCGCCCACCCGAGGAGTCGAACGGGCTCTTGCGCACCAAGCGGTGCACACCGGTCTCGGTGCGCAACAGCCCATAAGCGTATTCGCCCTCGACCTTGATGGTGGCGCTCTTGATGCCGGCCGTGTCACCCGCCGTTTCTTCTTCCACCGTGGCTTTGAAACCTTTGCGTTCGGCGTACTTGAGGTATTGGCGCAACAACATGCTGGCCCAGTCGCAAGCCTCGGTGCCGCCCGCACCGGCCTGGATGTCCACAAAGCAGTTCAGCGGATCGGCCGGGTTGTTGAACATGCGGCGGAACTCGAGCTTTTCAACTTCGGCGGCCACCGACTGCGCTTCACCCTCGATGGTGATGAGGCCGTCCTCGTCGCCGTCGGCAAACGACATCTCGAACAACTCGCTGTTGTCGGCCAGCTCTTGCGTCAGGCGGTCCAAGACGATGACCACGTCTTCCAGCGACTTTTTCTCTTTGCCCAGTTCTTGGGCGCGCTTGGGGTTGTTCCAGACCGTGGGGTCTTCCAGCGCAGATTCGACTTCTTTTAACTTCGATGCTTTGCGATCGTAGTCAAAGATACCTCCGTAACTCGACCACGCGAGCGCTGAGGTCTTGGAGTTGGGCTTGGATGGCGTTGCTGCGTTCTGCTTCCATGGGGGACCTTGTGCTGTCTGATTCAAAAGGGTGATTTTCTCACGTTCCCACACCGGTGCGTGCAGGGCTTGCTACAGTGGCACCACAGGAGACACGAGATGGGATACGACGCTTTGCACCGCGGCTTTGGCTGGTCGGTGCCCGAACGCTTCAACATGGCCGAGGTGTGCTCGCGCCGCTGGGCCATCGACCCCAAGCGACGCCGAGGGGTGGCCGTGGTGGCCACCGCACCCGACGGCCCCGACCAATCGCACACCTACGCCGAATTGCAGACGGCGGCCAACCGCTTGTCGCACGCCTTGCAGCGCATGGGTGTGCAGCGGGGCGACCGTGTGGCCATCGTCATGCCCCAGCGTTTCGAGACCGCCGTGGCTTACATGGCGGTCTTGCAAATGGGCGCGGTGGGCATGCCGCTGTCGCAGTTGTTCGGTCCCGAGGCGCTGGCCTTCCGTTTGCAAGACAGCCAAGCGGTGGTGGCCATTGGCGACGCCAGCACGGTGGCGGCTTTGTGTGAAGTGCGCGCCCAATGCCCGGACTTGCGCGAGGTCTTGTCGGTGCAAGCACCTGCGCCCGGCACGATCGATTGGAACCAAGCGCTTCGGGCCAGCGTGGCTGAGTTTGATTTGGTGGACACCGCGGCCGACGACCCTGCGGTCTTGATTTACACCAGCGGCACCACCGGCAACCCCAAAGGCGCGCTCATCCCCCACCGCGCCCTCATCGGCAACCTGAGCGGTTTTGTGTGCAGCCAAAACTGGTTTGGCTTTGACCCACAAGACGCCAGCCGTCCCAGCCAGGCCGTGTTTTGGTCGCCCGCCGATTGGGCGTGGACCGGGGGCTTGATGGATGCGCTGCTGCCCACGCTCTACTTTGGCCGGCCGATCGTGGCCCACAGCGGTCGCTTCAGCCCGGCCATGGCCTTTGAGTTGATGCAGCGCCATCGGGTGACCCACACCTTTTTGTTCCCCACCGCGCTCAAGGCCATGATGAAGGCCTTTCCCGAGCCCCGTGGCCAGTTCCGTTTGCACTTGCAAGCCATCATGAGCGCGGGCGAGGCCGTGGGCGACGCGGTCTTCGCCTATGGACAGCAGCAACTGGGTGTGACCATCAACGAGATGTTCGGCCAAACCGAAATCAACTACGTGGTCGGTAACTGCAGCCTCATGTACCCCGCCAAACCCGGCTCCATGGGCAAGGGCTACCCCGGGCACCGCGTGGCCGTGATCGATGACGAGGGGCGCGAATGCCCCGTGGGCGTGGCGGGCGACGTGGCGGTGCACCGCTTGGATATCCATGGTGACCCCGACCCGATTTTCTTTTTGGGTTACTGGCGCAACGAAGCCGCCACGCAAAAGAAATTCACGGGTGACCCGCACAACAGCTGGTGCCGAACCGGTGACATGGCCGTGGCCGATGCCGACGGATACCTGTGGTACCAAGGCCGCAGCGACGACATGTTCAAAGCCGCGGGGTACCGCATCGGCCCGAGCGAAATCGAAAACTGTTTGGTCAAACACCCGGCCGTGGCCAACGCCGCTGTGGTGCCGCAGCCCGATGAAGCGCGCGGTGCGGTGGTCAAGGCCTACATCGTCTTGGCGCAGGAATACCTCAGCGCCCAAGCTGCACCGGTGCGCGGCGATGCCCAAGCCGAGGCCGCGCTGGTGCGCGAGTTGCAGGCCCACGTCAAAGGTCAGCTCGCACCCTACGAATACCCCAAAGCCATTGAGTTCATCGACGCCTTGCCCATGACCACCACCGGCAAGGTTCAGCGCCGCGTCTTGCGCTTGCAAGAAGAGGCACGTTTTTCCCAACAGAAAGGCCAACCATGACCTATTCCTTCAACCCCGTGGCCTTGGGCCACAGCGACTTGCGTGTGGCGCCCATCTGCTTGGGCACCATGACCTTTGGCGAGCAAGTCGACACCGACTTGGCACACCGCATTTTGGATCGGGCCTTGGAGCGCGGCGTGGACTTTTTGGACACCGCCGAGATGTACGCCGTGCCCGCCAGGCCCGAGACCTGCGGTGCCACAGAAACCATCATCGGCCAGTGGTTCGCCAGCCGTCCCGGCGTGCGCCAGCGCGTGGTCCTGGCGACCAAGGTGGCAGGCCCCTCGCGTGGCATGCCTTGGATTCGCGGCGATCACGCCGGCTTGACCCGCGCCGAGATCGTCTCGGCCTGTGACGCCAGCCTGCGCCGACTGCAAACCGACGTGATCGACCTGTATCAACTGCATTGGCCCGCGCGCAACGTGCCGGCCTTTGGCCAGCTCAGCTTTGATCCCAGCAAAGACAAGGCTTGCGCCAGCATCCATGAGCAACTCGACGCCTTGGCCAGTTTGGTGCAAGCCGGCAAGGTGCGCGCGGTGGGCCTGTCCAATGAGTCGCCTTATGGCGTGCACGAATTCGTGCGCTTGGCCGAGCAACACGGTTTGCCTCGGGTGGCCACGATTCAGAACCCCTACACCTTGGTCAACCGCAGTTTTGAAAACGGCACCGACGAGACTTGTCATCGTTTGGGCGTGTCGTTGTTGGCCTACTCGCCCTTGGGCTTTGGTTTGCTCACCGGCAAATACGACGCCACTGGCCTGACCGCGCCCGAAGCCCCGCGCGGTCGTTTGGCTCTGTTCGAGAACTTCCGCGCCCAGCGCTGGGGTCGCCCCATGGCCATGGACGCCGCGCGGCGCTACAACGCCTTGGCCCGCGAACACGGCCTCACACCCGCGGCCTTGGCCTTGGCCTTTTGTTACCGCAATTGGCGCGTGGCCAGCACCATCATCGGTGTGACCTCGCTGGCCCAATTGGACGAGTGCATCGACGCTTGGGATGTCACGCTCAGCCCCGAGTTGCTTGAGGCCATCGACGCCATCCGCTGGGAATACCGAGATCCTGCGCAGTGATCACGCGCTGGCAGAATAGAGCACCGATCCACCCCACGAGAAGAACAACATGATCGAAAACAGTTTGCCCTTTTTGGTGACATTGGCGGCCTACCTGATCGGCTCCTTGTCGTTTGCCGTGGTGATCAGCCGCTTGATGGGCCTGAACGACCCACGCACTTACGGCAGCAAAAACCCCGGCGCCACCAACGTGCTGCGCTCGGGCAACAAAATCGCTGCGGTGCTCACCTTGCTGCTCGACGCGCTCAAAGGCTGGCTGCCGGTGTACCTGGTGAAGGTCCACGGCGCGGATGGGGGCTTGGGTGAAGGTACCTTGGCTTGGGTGTTTTTGGCCGCGTTTGTGGGCCATTTGTACCCGGTGTTTTTCCGATTCAAAGGCGGTAAAGGCGTGGCCACGGCCGCGGGCGTCTTGATCGCGCTCGAACCCACCTTGGCTTTGTCGGTGTTGGCCTCGTGGCTGATCGTGGTCTATTTCAGCCGCATGGTGTCCTTGGCTTCCATCGTGGCGGCGCTCTTCGCGCCGGTGTATTACCTGTTTGGTGATGGGGTGGCGTGGAATGCCCCCGGCGCACAGGTCTTGGCCGTGGCCGTCATGGGCGTTTTGCTGATTTGGCGTCACGCCGAGAACATCGGGCGCATCGTCGCCGGTACTGAGAGCCGTTTGGGGGCCAAAAAACCATGAACACCGACATCCAACGCATCGGCATGGCCGCACGCTACAGCGAGGCCGCCGTGTTCAACGGGGTGGTGTACTTGGCCGGCATGGTGCCCGAGCGCGGCGACACCACCATCGAAGGCCAAACCGAAGACGTCTTGGCCCAAGTGCAGCAGCAGCTCATCGAAGCCGGCAGCGACAAGTCGCGCATCTTGCGCACGCAAATTTATTTGGCGGACATCCAAGACATCGCGGCCATGAACACGGTGTGGGACGCTTGGGTCGTGCCCGGCAGTGCGCCACCTCGCGCCACGGTACAAGCCGCGCTGGCCCGACCGGAGTGGAAGATCGAAATCGTCGTCACCGCCGCGGTGGGGCGCTGATCGCGCCCGGCGCGCTCAGTCGCGGAAGTTGTTGAAGGACAGCGGCAGGTCCTTCATCTCGGTCTTGATGACCTGCATGGCGGCTTGCAAATCGTCGCGCTTGGCGCCGTTCACGCGCACCGCGTCGCCCTGAATCGCGCCTTGCACCTTGAGCTTGCTGGCCTTGATGGCTTGTTGGATTTTTTTGCCGTCTTCGGTGCTGATGCCGTTGCGCACCTTGACGACCTGTTTGACCTTGTCGCCTCCCATTTTTTCGACCTTGCCGATGTCCAGAAAACGCACGTCCACGTTGCGCTTGGCCAGCTTGTTGCGCAGCACGTCTTCGATCTGGTTGAGCTGAAAGTCGGCGTCGCCGTGCAGCGTGATCTCTTTGTCTTTGAGCTCAATGGCCGCACTCGTGCCCTTGAAGTCAAAGCGGGTGCCGATTTCGCGGGCGACTTGGTCGACGGCGTTTTTCACTTCGACCAAGTCGGCTTCCAGAACGGTGTCAAAAGAGGGCATGGGGCAAATTCCTTCAAGGTGAATGAGACAATGGGGGGATGTTAGTCGAGAATTTTGCGCCCCTGCAGCGCCTCAACACCTTTGGCATCCAAGCGCGTGCCCACCGCTTGCTGCGCGTGCGCAGCGCCAGCGACGTGGCGCAGTGGATCGCCAGCCCCGAGCGAGGTGAGGACGAGCCCATCGTGCTGGGCGGCGGTAGCAACATCGTCATCACCGGCGACCTCAAGCCCTGGGTGCTCAAGGTCGACCTCATGGGCCGCGAATTGCTCGAAGAAACCGAGGCGGGTTGGTTGGTGCAAGCCGCTGCCGGTGAAAACTGGCACGACTTCGTGGCTTGGACGCTGGACCAAGGCTGGCCGGGCTTGGAGAACATGGCCCTGATTCCCGGCACGGTCGGTGCCTCGCCCGTGCAAAACATCGGCGCCTACGGGGTGGAACTGCAAGACCGCTTCCACAGCCTGGACGCCATCGACCTGCACACCGGCCAAAGCTTCACGCTCAACGCCGCGCAGTGCGGCTTTTCTTACCGCGACTCGGTCTTCAAACACCGCTCGTCTGGCCCCAACGGTTTGGGTTTGGCCGGGCGCGCCCTCATCACGCAGGTGCGCTTTTGGCTGCCCAAGCGCTGGGTGCCCGAGTTGGGCTACCTCGACCTGCAACGCAAAATCGAAGAGACCGGCGTGTCCGCCCCCGACGCCCGCCAAATTTTCAACTGGGTGTGCGAGATCCGCCGCGCCAAACTGCCCGATCCTGCGGTGATCGGCAACGCGGGCAGCTTCTTCAAAAACCCAACGGTGAGCCCCGAGCAGTGCGAAGACATCATCGCCCGCGAGCCCAAGGTGGTGCATTACGTCTTGGCCGATGGCCGCATCAAGCTGGCCGCGGGTTGGCTGATCGACGCCTGCGGCTGGAAGGGCAAGACCGTCGGCAATGCGGGCGTGTACGACAAGCAAGCGCTGGTGCTGGTCAACCGCGGCACGGCCGAACACCCCTGCACGGGCGGTGAAGTGATGACCTTGGCCAAAGCCATCCAAACCAGCGTGTACGAACGCTTCGGCATCCGCCTTGAGCCGGAGCCAGTCGTTCTTTAAGCCGCTCTTGGGATCGCTGCAAAGCGAGATCCACTGCGCTTTCCAGCGCCCGGGTGCTCGCTGCGCCGCTCATGTCCCCCGGCGCCCTTCGGGCGCCTCCTCCTTTACTTCGCTTTGCAGCGAACACCCGAGCACTGGGCCAGCATGTTGGCACGCCCAAACGCTAGCAGCCCCGTGCTGGGGCCGCCGCGCAGCGAAGTAAAGGAGGAGCCGGCCATCGGCCGGCGGGGGACATGAGCGGAGCGGCG
>CAZNWS010000056.1:6733-7958 GCA_964576495.1 uncultured Hydrogenophaga sp.
CGAGCCGCCTTCGAGCTTGAAGATGTGCGGACCTTCGCTCGACGACAACAAACCGGTCTGCGCGTAAATGCCCAGCTTGGCGCGCGTATCGGTGATGTCCAGGTTGCGCATGGTCAGCTGGCCGATGCGGTCCAGCGGGCTGAACGGCGCGTCTTCCACCTTCTCCATGCTCAAACGCTCAGGCGCATACGTCAGGTTGGGGCTGTCGGTGTTGAGCAGCGAGTAGTCGTTGCCGCGGCGCAGCTCCAACGTCACCGTGCCCGTCACGGCGCGGGCCACCCAGCGTTGGGCGGTTTCGCGCAGCATGATGGCTTGCGGGTCGAACCAGCGGCCTTGGTACAACAAGCGGCCCAAGCGCAGGCCGTTGATGCGGTACTGCTCGATCGTGTCTTCGTTGTGGATGCCGGTGACCAAGCGCTCGTAAGCGATGTGCAGCAGCGCCATGCCGGGGGCTTCGTAGATGCCGCGGCTCTTGGCTTCGATGATGCGGTTCTCGATCTGGTCGCTCATGCCCAAACCGTGGCGGCCACCGATCTCGTTGGCCTTGAGGAACAGGGCCACGGGGTCGGCGTATTCCACGCCGTTCAAGGCCACGGGCACGCCTTCTTCAAAGCGCACGCTGACCTCTTCGGCCTTCACGTCCACCTCGGGCTTCCAGAACGCCACGCCCATGATGGGGTTGACGATGCGAATACCGCTCGACAACTCTTCGAGGTCTTTGGCCTCGTGGGTGGCGCCCAGCATGTTGCTGTCGGTGCTGTAGGCTTTCTCCACGCTCATCTTGTAGTCGAAGCCGTTGGCGATGAGGAACTCGCTCATTTCCTTGCGGCCACCCAGCTCGTCAATAAAGGTTTGGTCGAGCCAGGGTTTGTAGATCTTCAGGCTGGGGTTGGTGAGCAGGCCGTAGCGGTAGAAACGCTCAATGTCGTTGCCCTTGAAGGTGGAGCCGTCGCCCCAGATGTGGACGTCGTCTTCCTTCATGGCGGCCACCAGCATGGTGCCGGTCACGGCGCGGCCCAGCGGGGTGGTGTTGAAGTAGGTGATGCCACCGGTGGAGATGTGGAAAGCGCCACACTGGATGGCGGCAATGCCTTCATGCGCCAGTTGGGTGCGGCAATCGACCAAGCGGGCTTTTTCGGCGCCGTATTCCATCGCCTTGCGGGGAATCTCGTTGTAGTCGGCCTCGTCGGGCTGGCCCAGGTTGGCGGTGTAGGCGTAGGGCAGG
>CAZNWS010000057.1:0-7890 GCA_964576495.1 uncultured Hydrogenophaga sp.
GCGTTTGCCGCCATCGAGCACGGCGTAGCGCATGGCCTGACACAGGCCCGCGGGTGCACCGTCGGGCAAAGCGGCCGACAGGGCCAACTCCACGTCGGCCTGCTGCTGCGCCACCCAAGCGCTGAATGCTGAGGCCAGCACGCTCACGCCGCACCGTCCCATGGCTTGAGGGATTGGCCTTCGAGCACCTGGATTTGCTGCTCCACCGCGTCGAGCCGTTCGCGGCAAAACGCCAGCAGGCTGGCACCGCGCTGGTACTGGCTGAGCAACTGGTCCAGCGGCAGCTGCCCGGCATCGAGCTGAGCCACCAAACGCTCAAGTTCCTCCAGGGCGGCTTCGTAGCTCACGGGCAACTCACCCATGGGGGCTTGCGGTGGAGGGGTTTTGGGCATGGGCGACGGTCCGTTCTTCAAAGAGGGGCCATTTTAGGCCAGCCACCCAACACCGCCTGACCCCAAGGGTACAATCCCGGCTCTTTTAACCAACTGACGGGCCACAAGGCCCGGAGGGACGCAAACCCACCCATCCCGCGCTGATTCGTTATTCGTCTCGCGTCTACCCTGCCCCTTCATAGGGGGAGTCTCTAGGTCAGGACCACCATGTCTGATTTAAGTCTTCACTTCCAGCAGGCCGCCAGTCAACTGCCGGTTTCCAGCTATTTCGATTCAGCGCTGTTTGAGCAAGAAATGCGCACCCTGTTCGACCCAGGGCCGCGCTACGTGGGCCACGCCCAATCCATTCCCGAGATCGGCGACTACATCACCTTGGCCCACGAAGGCGAAGGGCGCGCTTTGGTGCGAACCACTCAAGGCATCGAGCTGGTTTCCAACGTCTGCCGCCACCGCCAAGCGGTCATGCTGCGCGGGCGCGGCAACCTCAACACCCAAGGCCCAGGCCATGCCAACGGCCACATCGTGTGCCCACTGCACCGCTGGACCTACAACGCCGCCGATCCCCAGCGCCCCTTGGGCGATTTACTTGGCGCGCCCCATTTTTCACAAGACCCCTGTTTGAGCCTTCAGCGCTACCCCTTGCGAGAATGGAACGGCATGCTGTTCGAAGACAACGGCCGCGACATCGCCGCCGACCTGGCCGGTATGGGGCCACGCCAAGCGCTCAACTTCGAGGGCATGGTGCTCGACCACGTCGAACTGCACACCTGCCACTACAACTGGAAGACTTTCATCGAGGTCTACTTGGAGGACTACCACGTCGGGCCCTTCCACCCCGGCCTGGGGCAGTTTGTCACCTGCGACGACCTGCAATGGGAGTTCAAGCCCGAGTACTCGGTGCAAACCGTGGGCGCGCACAACCTGCAGCAAGGCGCAGGCAGCCCCGTGTATGAACGTTGGCAACGGGCGCTCATGGCCTACCGCAACGGGCAAGCCCCCGATCAAGGCGCGATTTGGCTGACCTACTACCCCCACATCATGGTGGAGTGGTACCCGCACGTGCTCACCGTCTCGACCCTGCACCCCATCGGCCCGAACGAAACCCTCAACAAGGTCGAGTTCTACTACCCCGAAGACATCGCCGCCTTTGAGCGCGAGTTCGTCGAGGCGCAGCGCGCGGCCTACATGGAAACTTGCATCGAAGACGACGAAATTGCCGAACGCATGGACGCGGGCCGCCGCGCCTTGATGCAACGCGGTGATAACGAAGTGGGCCCTTACCAAAGCCCCATGGAAGATGGCATGCAACACTTCCACGAGTGGTACCGCCAACGCATGGGAGCGGCCTTTCAGGTCTGAGCCATCCATGGCCGCTGGATGGATGCTGCTGGCGGCTTTTTTGTTCGCCTCCATGGGTGTGTGCGTGAAATTCGCCTCGGCGCACTTTCACGCGTTTGACATCGTCTTCTACCGAGGCCTGATAGGCCTGCTGGTCTTGGGCGTGATCATGCGACACCAAGGCGTCGCGCTGCGAAGCCCTGTGCCGATGATGCATGCGTGGCGCAGCGCCGTCGGCGTGGTCTCGCTGGTGGGTTGGTTTTATGCCATTGGGCAATTGCCTTTGGCCACTGCGGTGACACTCAATTACATGAGCAGCGTGTGGATCGCCACTTTTTTGCTCGGCGGCGCGGTTTTGCTCAACCAACGCACCATGAGAAGCAACCAAACGCCACTGATGTTCACCATTGTGATGGGCTTTGTGGGCGTGGCCTTGGTCTTGCGTCCCACCTTGTCAACCGGTCAGGCCGTGGGCGGTATGGTGGGTTTGTTTTCGGGCATGTTCGCGGCTTTGGCGTATTTACAAGTCGCCTCTTTGGCCCGCGCGGGGGAACCCGATTCGCGAACGGTTTGGTATTTCTCGCTCGGCTCCGTGTTGGCTGGCGGAGCGGGCATGGGGTTCATGGGAGGTACGGCCTGGAACGGTTGGCACGCGGCGTGGCTCTTGCCCATTGGCGTGCTTGCCCTGGGTGGGCAACTTTGCATGACACGCGCCTACGCCAGCGGTGCGACGCTGGTCGTGGCCAATTTGCAATACACCGGCATCGTGTTTGCCAGCCTCTACGGCGTTTGGATATTTGGCGACCACATCGACGCTCTGGCTGGCTTGGGCATCGGGCTTATCATCGTCAGCGGTGTGATTGCCACCGCCTTACGCGCCCGCACCATCCCACAAGCCCCAGCCGAGGAGCATTGAACCATGCACACCACCTTGATCAGCCCCACAGAGTTGTTGGCCCTCAGTCAGCAGGGCCAGCCGCTGATGGTTTTTGACTGCAGCAACGATTTGGGCGACCCCGAGCTCGGGCCAAGACAATACCGCGAAGCTCACATCCCCGCTGCGGTGCACGTGCACTTGGACACCGAGTTGAGCGATCACGAGCATGGCATCAACGGCGGGCGCCACCCCCTGCCCTCGCGCGAACGCATCGCCCAGACTTTGCAACGCTTGGGCTTTTCTTCGGGCATGCAAGCCGTGGCCTACGACCGCCAAGGCGGCATTTACGCTGGACGTTGGTGGTGGATGCTCAAGTGGTGTGGCCACGACGCGGTGGCCGTGCTCGACGGTGGTTGGGCCGCTTGGCAAACCGAGGTGCAAGCTCAACTGGGCAGCCCGGACATGACGCTCATCGATGCACGGGGCACGCCACGGTTTCGCGGCGAAGTGGAGCCACTGGACCCAGTGGCGGGCCACATCCCCGGCGCCCTTAACCGCCCCTTCACCGACAACGTCGGCCCCGACGGTCGCTTCAAACCCGCTGACCAATTGCGCCAAGAATTTTTGGCCCTGCTGGGCGATCGCTCGCCCGAGAGTGTGGTCCACCACTGCGGCAGTGGCGTGAGCGCCCTGCCCAACTTACTGGCCATGGAAATCGCGGGCTTGGGCCGCACCCGCCTATACCCCGGCAGCCGGAGCGAGTGGTGCACCACCGAAGGCACGCCCCGCGCCACCGGCGCCTGAGCCTTCAGTGTGAGTGGGCCAGCCCGCTGACCACCGTCACCAAGGCCACCCCCGAGAGCAACCACAAGACCTGCGCCACCGTGGAGCCCAAGCCCAGCTTTTTTTGCAACTGCGGGATCAGGTCGGCCAAGGCCACGTAAGCAAAGCTGCTGGACGCCAGCACCAAGAAAAACGGCAAGAAATCTTCGATTTCGCGCACCAAGGTGTAACCCACCAAACCACCCAAAGCGGTCACGGTACCGGCCATCGACACCTTGATGAGGGCGGCGCGCTGCGTGCCGCTGCTCTGGCGCAAAACCACCAAGTCGCCCATGTGGTGAGGCACTTCGTGCGCCAACACCGCCAACGAAGCCACGATGCCCAAACGCATGTCGGCCATGAAGGCCGAGGCGATCAAAATGCCGTCACCAAAGGCATGCACGCTGTCGCCGGCCAAGACGGCCCAGCCGCCCCCGCTTTTGCCGTGATCGTGGTGTGCATGTGAATGTGAATGACCGTGGTGCTCGTGCGCCTCGTGCGCGTGACCGTGGTGGTGCTCATGGCCGTGGTGCCAGAGCTCGGCTTTGTCGAGCAAAAAGAAAAACACCAAGCCGACCAAAAACACCGCGAACAGGTCGTGAGCGCTGGCTTGGCTCTCGAACGCCTCAGGCATGAGGTGCATGAAAGCCGTGGCCAAGAGCGCGCCCGCAGCCAAGCTCAGCATGTGCTGGGTGTAACGCGAGAGCACCGAAAAGATCAACAGCGCGGCCACCCACACGCTGCCCACGCCCGCGATCACGGTGCCCAACAAAATCGCCAATAAGGTCATTGCTCGTCCAATCGATACACAAAAAAAGCCGCTGTGAACAGCGGCTTTTGCTAGGCGCCAGAGCCAACCAGCTCAAGCCACGCCGTGTTGGGCCATCCAAGCCAGGGCACGCTTCCAACCGTCCTCGGCCGCCGCTGGGCGGTAACTGGAACGGTAATCGGCGTGAAAGGCGTGCGGGGCGTCGGGGTACACCACAAAGGTGGACGCTTTCGCCGCCGGCGTGCCGGTGGCCAACATAGCCTTCATCTTATCAACCGTGTCAAGGGGGATGCCGGTGTCGGCCGCGCCGTACAAACCCAGCACCGGGGCGTGCAGGGCCGCGCCCACGTCCACGGGGTTTTTGGGCGTGAGCGCCGAGGTCTGGCCGACCAAGCGGCCATACCACGCCACACCCGCCTTCACGCGCGGGTTGTGCGCCGCGTAAAGCCAGGTTTGTCGGCCACCCCAGCAAAAGCCGGTCACGCCGACCTTGTCCAAGTTGCCACCGTTCTCGCCGGCCCAGCGCACACAGGCGTCCAAGTCGCCCATGACCTGCGCGTCGGGCACCTTGGAGATCACCTCGGCGATCAGCTTGGCCATCTCGCCATAACCCTGGGCGTCGCCTTGGCGGTCAAACAGCTCAGGCGCAATGGCCAAGTACCCGGCTTTGGCGAAGCGTCGCGCCGTGTCGGCGATGTACTCGTGCACCCCAAAAATCTCGGACAAGACCAAGACCACCGGCAGGTTCTTTTTGCCAGCGGGCATGGCGCGATACGCCGGCATGGGGTGGCCGTTGACGTCGATCATCACGTCGCCCGCGACCAAACCTTCAGCCGACGTCTTGATGGCCGTTTGCGCTTGGATGGGCATGACAGACGCGGCATAGCCCGCGCCCAAAGCCAGCTTCATGGCGGTGCGGCGGCTCGTGCCCGCGCTCATGCCGGGCGTGGCGTTCAACAAGGCTTGGGCTTCTTGGATCAGGTCGGTTTTCATGGTCAAGGTCTCCGGGTCAGGGTTGAACAAAGGCATTCATCTTGTCACAGCGAAACGATCAATGCGCCTGCTCCCAATTCGGCCCTACGCCCACCTCGGCCAACAGCGGCACTTTGAGCTGGGCCACTTCGGCCATGAGGCGCGGGACTTCGGTGCGCACCCAAGGCACTTCGTCCTCGGGCACTTCGAACACCAGTTCGTCGTGCACCTGCATGATCACCAGGGTTTGGCGCTGTTGCGCGTCGATGGCGCGTTGCACGGCCACCATGCTGAGCTTGATCAGGTCGGCCGCGGTGCCTTGCATGGGCGCGTTGATGGCAGCGCGTTCAGCACCAGCGCGCCGCGGGCCGTTGGGGCTGTTGATCTCGGGCAGCATCAGACGCCGACCAAACACGGTTTGCACATAGCCTTGGCGTTTGGCTTGTTCGCGCGTCTCGTCCATGTAGCGTTTGACGCCCGCGAAGCGCTCGAAGTAGCGCGTGATGTAGTTCTTGGCGGCGGTGTTGTCGATGCCCAGCGCCTTGGCCAAACCGAAGGCGCTCATGCCGTAGATCAAGCCGAAGTTGATCACCTTGGCGTAGCGGCGCTGCTCGGTGCTGACCTCGCCCACGGCCACACCAAACACCTCCGCAGCCGTGGCGCGGTGCACGTCCAGGCCCTCGTGAAAGGCTTTGATCAAGGCCTCGTCCTCGCTGAGGTGCGCCATGATGCGCAGCTCGATTTGGCTGTAGTCGGCGCTGGCGATCACGCGGCCAGCCGGGGCCACGAAGGCTTCGCGCACCCGGCGCCCCTCCGCTGTGCGGATGGGGATGTTTTGCAGGTTGGGGTCGTTGCTGGACAGGCGCCCAGTGACGGCCACGGCCTGTGCGTAGTGCGTGTGCACGCGCCCGGTGCGGGGCAAAGCCATGGGCGCGAGTTTGTCGGTGTAGGTGCCTTTGAGCTTGGCCAGCGAGCGGTGCTCCAAGATCTTGGCGGGCAGCGGGTAGTCTTCGGCGAGTTTTTCCAAGACCTCTTCGTCGGTGCTGCGCGCACCGGTGGCGGTTTTTTTGACGACCGGCAGGCCGAGCTTGTCAAAGAAAATTTCGCCGAGCTGTTTGGGGCTGGCCAGGTTGAAGGGCTGACCGGCGATCTCGTAGGCCTCATTTTCCAGCTGCACGATGCGCTGACCCAAAGCGTGGCTTTGCGCGGCTAGGGTGGGGGCGTCGATCAGCACACCGTTGCGCTCGATGCGGTACAAGGCTTCGCTGCTGTCCATTTCGAGTTGGTACACAAAGGCCAGCTGCGGGTCAGCTTGCAAACGTGGCCACAGCACGTGGTGCACGTCGAGCGTCATGTCAGCGTCTTCACAAGCGTATTCGGTGGCGCGCGCCACATCGACCTGGTTGAAAGTGATTTGGTGCGCGCCTTTGCCGCACAGGTCTTCAAAGCTCAAGCCTTTGCGGCCCACGTGGCGTTCGGCCAGGCTCTCCAGGCTGTGCGGCTTGTGCACTTCGAGCACATAGCTTTGCAGCAAGGTGTCGTGGGCGTAGCCGCGCACCTCGATGCCGCAATTGGCCATGACGTGGCGGTCGTATTTGATGTGTTGGCCGAGCTTGAGCGCTTGTGGGTTTTCCAACCAAGGCTTCAGGCGCGCCAGCACCTCGTCTTTGGGCAGCTGCGTGGGCGCGTCGCCGTAGTTGTGCCCCAAGGGGATGTAACAGGCTTGGCCGGGCTGCACCGAAAAGCTCAGGCCCACGAGTTCGGCGCGCAGGGCGTCGATGGACGTGGTCTCGGTGTCAAAGGCCACCAAGTCCGCCGCTTGCAAGCGCGCGAGCCAAACGTCGAAGGCCTCCCACGTCAGGACGCAGTCGTAGGCTTTTTGCGTGGCGGCCGAGGTGCTGGGCGGTGCCTCGTCGAACAAACCCGGGTTGGGCTCGAAGCGGGGTTTGGCGTGGCTGGGCGCGCTCGGGGTGGCGGCACCGCCCTCGCCCATCGCACGGGCCAGGCCTTTGAATCCGTGGGCCTCATAGAACGCTTTCAGACCCTCGGTGTCGGGGGCGGCCATCTGCAAGGCGTCTAACGCTGGCAAGCCCGGCACGTGCGCCGACAAATCGCAATCGGTTTTCATGGACACCAGCGTGCGGCCCGTGGGCAACCAGTCCCGGGCTTGGCGCAAGTTCTCGCCGGCCACGCCTTTGATCTCGTCGGCGTGTTGCAGCAAGTTGTCCAAGCTGCCGTATTCCATGAGCCATTTGGCAGCGGTTTTGGGGCCGACCTTGGCCACACCGGGCACGTTGTCCACCGTGTCGCCCACCAAGGTTTGGTAGTCGATCATCAAAGACGGGGGCACCCCAAATTCGGCGGTCACGCCGGCCACGTCGCGGCGCTTGCCGTTCATGGTGTCGATGATGGTGATGCGCTCGTTGACCAATTGGCTCAGGTCTTTGTCGCCGCTGGAGATCACCACGTTCACGCCTTGGGCCGCGGCGGTCACGGCCAGCGTGGCGATCACGTCGTCGGCCTCCACGCCGGGGACGTCCAGCAAGGGCCAGCCCAGCAGGCGGATCATGCGGTGGATGGGCTCGATTTGCGCACGCAAATCGTCGGGCATGGGCGAGCGGTTGGCTTTGTATTCGGGGTAGATCTCGTCGCGAAAGGTCGGGCCTTTGGCGTCGAACACACAGGCCACCAGCGAGGTGGGCACTTCTTTGCGCAAGGAC
>CAZNWS010000058.1:0-7861 GCA_964576495.1 uncultured Hydrogenophaga sp.
CACGTGCTTGAAGCTGCGATCGCCCACCGTGGGCGCGAGGCTCGCCAGCTTGGCTGCGAGCTGCACCGCCGGCACGTTGGTGGTCTGGAAGAAGCTGTTGTAGAAGGGCAGCGTCATGAGCTGCTGGTAGGCCGCATCGGCCAACGCTTTGCGGCCATAGCCCGCGTTCACACACCACAGACCGCTCATGGCGTCCAAGATCTGATGACCTTCGGAATCCCAAACATAAATCCCCTCCGCACGGGTGATCACGCGCGCACCACGCGTGGCCAAATCACCGTGATCGGTGAAAGGGTGAATGAAGTGAGCGCTGTCGAGCGCTTGAATGGCGTGCGTGTCTTGGGCCTCTGCGCGGCGAACCACGGCGGGTGGAGTAATCAGGCTAGGGGTGTTCATCGCAAAAACTTCCAACGCATCAAACGTGCAACAACAGGTGCTCGCGCTCCCAAGGGGAAATCACCTTCATGAATTCATCGAACTCGAGTTCCTTGACCTCGGTGTAGATGGTCACGAACTCCTTGCCCAAGACTTCGTGCAAGTCGGGCTCACGACGCAGCCAGTCCAAGGCTTCGCCCAAGCTGCGCGGCAAAGAATAAGGCGCCAAATACGCGTCACCCTTCATCTCGGGTTTGGGCTCGATTTTGTTTTTCATGCCCAAGTAACCACAAGCCAAGGTCATGGCCAAAGCCACGTAAGGGTTGGCGTCAGCACCGATCACGCGGTTTTCCACGCGGCGTGCTTCGGGCGTGGAGATGGGTGAACGGATGCCCACGGTGCGGTTGTCGTGGCCCCACTCGATGTTGATGGGAGCCGCCGTGTGGCGGCTCAAACGGCGGTAGCTGTTCACATACGGTGCAACCAACACCATGGCCGCGGGGATGTAACGCTGCAAACCGCCGATGTAGTGGTAGAAGGCCTGTGACGGCGAACCGTCGGCATTGCTGAAAATGTTTTTGCCGGTCTTTTTGTCGACGATGCTTTGGTGCACGTGCATGGCCGAACCGGGCTCACCGGCGATGGGCTTGGCCATGAAGGTGGCGTACATGTCGTGGCGCAAGGCCGATTCGCGCACCGTGCGCTTGAAGAAAAACACCTCGTCGGCCAAGTTCAGCGGATGGGCATGGAAGAAGTTGATCTCCATTTGACCGGCACCCACTTCGTGGATCAGCGTGTCCACGTTGAGCTTCATCATTTCGCAGTAATCGTAAATTTCTTCAAACAGCGGGTCGAATTCGTTGACGGCATCGATGCTGTAGGCCTGACGCGAGGTTTCGGCACGTCCGCTGCGGCCCACTGGGGCCTTGAGCAAGGTGTTGGGGTCGGTGTTGCGGGCCGTCAGGTAAAACTCCAACTCGGGCGCCACCACCGGATCCCAGCCCTCAGCGTTGTACAAATCACAAATGCGGCGCAACACACTGCGTGGGGCAAACGGCACCAGCTTGCCTTGGTGGTCAAAACAGTCGTGAATCACCTGCGCGGTCGGGTCGGTCGCCCAAGGCACGATGCGCACCGTGCTGGGGTCTGGACGCAACTGCATGTCTTTGTCTGTGGGGTCGATCACGTCGTAATAAGGGCCGTTCTCGGGGAACTCGCCCGTCACACCCATGGCCACAATCGCCTGTGGGAGCCGCATACCACGGTCTTCGGTGAACTTTTCGCGAGGCAAGATCTTGCCTCTCGCCACGCCCGTCAAGTCCGGCACGAGGCACTCCACCTCGGTCACCCGGTTCTCGTTGAGCCAGTTCTCTAAATCATTGAAGGTTTGCGTGGTGGGGGCTGTCATGTGCCATCTCCTGGATCTGGTGTGGTTTAAGCCAAGGCCAAACGTTGGCGTTGGCGCTCTTCACAGGCTTGGCCAAAGGCTTTGAAAATGTTGGCGTAAAAAGGGGTTTCCCAACAACGCCATTCGGGGTGCCACTGCACCGCGTGTGCGAACGTGCGAGCGCCTTCGACGGTGAAGGCCTCAATCAAACCGTCGGGTGCATGTGCCGTGGCGCGCAAGCCAGGCGCGAGTCGATTCACACCTTGACCATGCAAAGAGTTCACCATCACCTCGGTGCTGCCCGCCCAACGGTGCAAGTCGCTGCCTTCGGCCAAGCGCACGGGGTGACTGGGCGCGTACTGCACATCGGGCGCCACACCTTTGGGTTCGCGGTGATCCTTCAAACCGGGCACAACGTGCACGCGCTGATGCAAAGAGCCGCCCATGGCCACGTTGATTTCTTGGTAGCCCCGGCAAATGCCCATCAAGGGCACACCCTCTGACACACAAGCGCGGATCAAAGCCAGCGTGAGCTGATCACGCTCGGTGTCCAAGGGCAACGATGGATCGGCCACGTCTTCATTGAAGTGCGAAGGGTGTACGTTCGACGGCGATCCGGTGAGCATCACGCCATCAACCATGGACAAGAGTTCGGGCACCTGGGCCGCACTGGCCAACGGGAACATGATCGGCTGGGCGTGGGCGCCCACTCTAACGGCTCGGGCGTACTTGTCGCCCAACACCAACCACGGCATTTGGTGTCCATGGTCGCCCATCAGTCGGTGATCGGCGGGTAACCAAACCAAACAGGCTGGTTTGCTCATGAGGGATTTCTCCGTAGCGGTTGGTGGTACTTTGGGGTTCATTGGAGCACAGATTTGATCAAATTCAACTCAGGTAATCCCTTAGGCGGTGAAACAGCATGCCAACAGCCAGGGTCGGGGTGCGCAGCAACGGGCCGCCGGGGAATCGGTGGTGCTTCAAGCGGGCAAACAGATCAAAACGGTCGTCTTGGGTGGTGATGGCCTCGGCCACCAAGCGCCCGGCCATGCCGGTCAGGGCCACACCATGGCCGCTGAAGCCTTGCAGGTAATACACGTTGTGACCCAAACGGCCAAAGTCCGGCGCGCGGTTCATGCTGATGTCCACAAAGCCGCCCCAAGTGAACTCCACCGGCACGTTCGCCAGATCGGGGAAGACCTGACCCATGCGGCGCTGCATCAAACCCGACAGGCCGGGTGGCGTCATGGTGGTGTAACTCACGCGACCACCAAACAGCATGCGGTGGTCGGCGCTGAAACGGAAATAGTCCAACACAAAATTGTTGTCGCACACCGCGGCGTTGCTGGGGATCAGCCGCTGACATAGCGCGGGGTCGAGCTGCGGCGTGGCCACGATGTAGGTGCCCACCGGCATGATGCGCGGCGCGATCTCGGGCGCCACTGCCGGGCCATGCACAGGCAACAAACAATTACCCGCCAGCACCGCAAAACGCGCACGCACCTGGCCTTGCGCAGTGCGGGCACACACGGTGTCACCACGGTCCAAGGCCGTGACGGGCGAGCCCTCAAACAAACGCACACCCGCGGCTTGTGCGGCACGCGCCAAACCCAAGGCGTATTTGAGCGGGTGCAAATGTCCTGAGCGAGATTCACGCACCGCCGCGCGGTAACGCGGACTGCGGATGTGTCGCTGCACATCATCGCCTTCGGCCCAGTCCACCGCAATGCCTTGGGACGTCAAAAAATCGGCCTCTTCCCGCAAGGCCTCGACCTTGCTGGCCGAGTCGGCCACATACAAATAACCCGGTACCCAATCGCAATCGATCTGGTGCTCATTCATACGCGCTTGTAGCAAGTCCACCGCTTGCACCGACAGGTCCCACGCACGCTGCGCATCGGCCGCACCCAGCTGCGATTCAAACGGCCCTTGCCCGCTGGCAAAACCGACGATGGCTTGACCTCCGTTGCGCCCACTCGCACCCGATCCCACGCGGTCGGCCTCGAGCACCACCACATCCAAGCCTTTTTGGGCCAAATCGATCGCGGCCGACAAACCCGCAAAACCCGCGCCGATCACCACCACATCGGCTTGCAAACTGTCTTGCAAAGGTGGCTGCGGGCCGGGCCGCTGCACGCTGGCTTCGTAATAACTGCGTTGGTTGAGTTGTGTATCGCTGCGCAACAAGCCGGATGAACCCAACATCATGGGCGAGCCCCTTGGCGCTTGGCCACTTGGCCGCTCAGGTAGGTCCACACAAACGTGGCGGCGGCGTTGCTCGTGAGCTCGGCGTGGTCGTAAGCGGGCGCCACTTCGACACAATCCATGCCCACCCAGTTCATGGGCTGCAAGTCTTCGAGCAATGTCAGCACCTGCGAGCTGGTCATGCCACCCGGTTCGGGCGTACCGGTGCCCGGCGCAAACGCGGGGTCCAAGCAATCGATGTCCAGCGTCAAATAACAAGGCCGGTCGCCCATGCGCTCACGGATGGACGACACCACCGACGCCAAACCCACCCCGTCGCGGCCACGCAAAGCACGCGCCGTGAAAATCTCACCGCCCTGGTCAGTCACGTACTCACGCGCGGCGCGTTCACCGCTGGAGCGAATGCCAATTTGCACCGTGTGCGCTGGACTGACCAAGCCTTCTTGAATGGCCTCATAAGTCCACGTCCCGTGTCCAGAAGGTTCACCAAAGTGGTCGCTCCAAGTGTCGCAATGCGCATCGAAGTGAACCAAACCCAAGGCTTGACCAAAGCGGGCTTTGGCCACACGCAAGAGCGACAAGGTCACCGAATGGTCGCCCCCCAAAAACACGCAATGGTGGCGATCCATCAACACCGCAGCTTGGCGCTCGATGGCCTCGCGCACCACCGGCAAGGGTGAAGCGTTGGGTAAGGCCATGTCCAGCGCATCGCCCACGTGATCGATTGGCGAAACATCAAACACCGGGTGAATGGCATCGCACAACATCAGACTGGATGCACGAATGGCTTGCGGACCAAAACGTGCGCCAGGGCGGTTGGTCACCACACCATCGTAGGGCACACCACACACCGCAAAGGCTTGATCTTTCAAAGGTGCCGCGGCCATGAAACGATTGGTGTTGTTGGCAAAAGCAAAATGTCCCATGTTGTTCTTTCTGTTCAATGCTCCAAGGCATGTTTTACCGCGCTCGATGGGGCCCACCGTTTGAGGCGCAAGGCATTGAGCACGACGCTGACCGAGCTCATCGCCATGGCCGCACCGGCCACCATCGGATCCAGATAACCCATCACAGCCAAGACCATGGCCACCACGTTGTAGGCAAAAGCCCAAAACAGGTTGTGGCGAATGGTCTGAACGGTTTTTTTGGCCAATGCAAAGGCCAGTGGCACCAACAGTGGATCGGGGCGCATCAACACCACATCGGCTGCGTGCATCGCCACATCGGCACCCGGCCCTTCACGGCTGACCATGGCCACACCCACATCGGCGGTGGCCAAAGCTGGGGCATCGTTCACACCATCGCCCACCATCGCCACTTTGCGAGACTTCCCGCCAATGCTGGCTTGCAGGGCCGCGATGTGTTGTGATTTTTCAATTGGCAACACCTCGGCCATCACCTCACCCGCATCGGCTTTCAAACCCAAGGTTTTGGCCATGGCATTGACAGCACCCACGTTGTCGCCCGACAAGAGCGCCACACCAAAGCCCTGATCGCGCAAGCGCTGAATGGCCGGGGCTGAGTTGGGTTTGGCTTCGTCACCAAAGGCCATCAAGGCCATGGGACGCCAAGCACCTTTCTCGTTTTGCACGGCCAACACCGACACCGTCGCACCCTTGTCTTGCAAACGGGCCGCAGCTTCGGCAAAGGTGGTGGTGCGCAAAGGACAGTTCATGACAGGTCCAAGTTCGTTCATCCAACCCTCACTGCCCAAGGCCAAAGCCACACCTTGCACCTGGCCCAACATGCCTTTGCCAGACACGCTTTGGACGCCTTGCGCTTGGCTCACCAACCAACCGCGTTGGTGCACCGCATCGATCACGGCTTTGGCCAAAGGGTGGCTGCTGTTCATGTGCAATGACGCGGCCCATTTCAGCGCCGCATCTTCGCTCACACCATCGATCACCTGCACCGACAACAAACGGGGATGGCCTTGGGTCAAGGTACCGGTCTTATCGAACACCACGGTGTTCACTTGTTGAGCCAATTGCAAAGCCGCAGCGTCTTTGAACAAGATACCGTGTTGCGCCGCCACACCCGTGCCCACCATGATGGCTGTGGGCGTGGCCAAGCCCAGCGCACAAGGGCAAGCCACCACCAACACCGTCACCGCCCGCACCAGTGCCGCTTCCCAGCCCCAACCCATTTCCAACCCATACACACCGGTGCCCACGGCCACCACCAACACCAGTGGCACAAACACCGCCGCCACCTTGTCCACCAAGGCTTGCACCGGTGCCTTGCTGGCTTGTGCAGCCTCCACCGCCGCGACCATGTGGGCCAACACACTTTGGGCCGACACCACACCCACGCGCACCAACACCGTACCGCTGCCATTGATGGAGCCGCCCAAGACGCGACTGCCCAAGCTTTTGTCTTGGGGCATGGATTCACCGGTCATCATGGATTCGTCGGCTTGGGTATCACCTTCTTCAATAAAACCATCCACCGGAAAACGTTCACCAGGCAATACCCGAATCACATCGTCGGGCAAGAGTTCATCGGGCGAAACATCCATCTCGTCCAATCGATCGGCTTGGTTGGGCATCAGGTGCGCCACCGTAGGACGCAGCGCTGAGAGTGCACGAATGGCATCACCGGTTTGGCGTTTGGCTTTGCCTTCCCAATACTTGCCCAACAACACCATGCTGATCACCATGGCCGACGCTTCAAAGTACAAATCGGGTTGAACGCCAGGTTCGGCTTGCCACCACAAGTACATGGACAAAGCCCAAGCCGCGCTGGTGCCCAAACTCACCAGCAATTCCATGTTGCCAAAGCCCGAACGCAGCGCATGCCAGGCCGATTGGTACAAACGCGCCGCAAACACAAACTGCACCACCGAAGCCAACGCCGCCTGAGCCCAGGGCAAAAGCACCGAATCCCAATCCAGCAACATGCCCACCATGGGACCCATCAGAGGCAGCGAAAAAGCCCATGCGAGGATTACCCACCAAGCCTGAACAGAAACGCCCATCCATTGAATGGGCGAATCGGTCTGATCCGAAACCGAAGCCCGTGGTTCGTAGCCCGCGGCGCGCACCGCGCGTTTGACGTGCGCCAAAGTCTCTTCTGAAGGGGCATCTCTGAAAAACACCCGAGCCGACTCGTTGGCCAAGTTGACCGACACCGAAATCACGCCCGTTTGCTGGCCCAACACCCGTTCAATGCGGGATACGCAGGAGGCACAACTCATGCCGCCCACGCCCAAATCCAGAAAATGCTCGTTCATGCCCTCAAGCATAAGCCCAGCGGCGTCACCACCGTTTTGATGGGCTGGTTTTCAGCCCGAAGGGCTTGTCTTGGTTTTCTTCTTATGTCTTTTATTTAAATTAGTAGCAGTAGTAGAGGGCGGCACTTTGGTGTGGATAAGCCATTTTTGCCTTGTCGCAACAGCCACTTAGCGTCTGATCAACTTTGTGCAAACTTGCTCCAATGCGTTCAAGTGCAAAGTGGACAACATTCAATGTGGGTACCAAGCTGTGGATAAGTGCGCGGTTGTTCCAAACTTATCAACAGCTTTTTGCAGTTAAGATTCGCCAACTTATTTGAATTTACCCATGTCTGTTGCCCTTTCAGGAAACGCCCCTGCCACTTTTGAAATTAAAAGTGCCAACCTGCCACTGGTGGCGCTTTTGCTCAAGTCGGCCGACCTGACGCAATTTACCCAAGAGCTGCAGCAACGCTATGGTGACATGCCGGCGTTTTTCGACAACGACCCGCTGCTCATCGACCTCTCGCTTTTGCCCGACACCGTCGCGGCCGTCGATTTCGCGGCCTTGGTCAACACCCTGCGCCCCTACAGCCTGTTGCCCATTGCGGTTCGCGGTGGTCGTGCCGAACTGATTGGCCAAGCACAAGCCGCGGGTTTGGTCTTGGCCACCGACGCCATCG
>CAZNWS010000059.1:0-3595 GCA_964576495.1 uncultured Hydrogenophaga sp.
GCAGCATCATCGGCAGCACCAACGACTGGTCCTTGACCAACAACTGGACCATCGTCGATGGCCGTGCGTTCAGCGACGACGAACAGCGGGCGGGCTCGGCCGTGTGCATCATCGGCGAGACGGTGCGCCGCGACCTCTTGGGCCCAGCCACGCCGATCGGCTCCAACATCCGCGTGCGCCAAGTGCCGTGCGAAGTGGTGGGCATCTTGGGCAGCAAGGGCCAGGGCGCGTTTGGCAACGACCAAGACGACTTGGTGTGGATGCCCCTGAACACCTACCAGCGCCGCGTGGCCGGCCACACCCGCATCAACACTTTGCAGGTGTCCATGCAAGATGGAGCGGAGCCCGAAGTCGTCAAAGCCGCGCTGCGCGACATCTTGCGCGAACGCCGCAAGCTCTCAGACGCCGACGAAGACAACTTCAACATCTTGGACACACGCCAACTCGGCGAGACCTTGTCGGGCACCACCCGCATCATGACCATGCTGCTCGGTGCTGTGGCGGCGGTGAGTTTGTTGGTGGGTGGCATCGGCATCATGAACATCATGTTGGTCAGCGTGACCGAGCGCACCCGAGAGATCGGCTTGCGCTTGGCCATCGGGGCCTTGGAGCGTGAGGTTTTGCTGCAGTTCTTGATCGAAGCGGTGGTGCTGGCAACTCTGGGGGGCGTGGTGGGCTTGTTCCTGGCTTTGCTGGCCAGTGTGGGCTTGTCGATGTTGATGGACATCCCCTTTGTGTTTGGCTTGGGCATCAACCTCATGGCATTTGCGTTCTCAGCCGCGATCGGTGTGGCGTTTGGCTTTGTGCCTGCGCGCCGAGCCGCACGGCTCAATCCCATCGACGCTTTGCGCCACGAATAGTCCATTTGGGGCTCGGTGGGCCTTGTGCCAAGGCCGCTGGCTCTTGCGATACAGTTGGTTCATGCAACACACGCCAATAGCCCCAACGGAAGAGCCGACCTTTGGTTTGGTCGACCGCATCGCCGTTATGTTGACGACTTTGATCATCGGGGCCTTGGTGGGCTTGGCAGCCGTCGGGTTTTTGTACGTGGTGCGTTGGTCCGTGGCGTTTTGGAACGTTTCTATCCCGACTGAGTTTCGTTGGCCTGTCGATGGTTGGGTTCTCAATACCACCGTGGTCCTGTGTTTGTTGGCCGCCGCCGCCGTGGCCGGTTGGATACTCACCCGTTTGGAGAATGGTCGACCGCACGGTCCAGCCGATTTGATCTTGGCCGCACAACGCGAACAGTCCCCCGACTTGAAGACCGGCTTCACTTCGTCGGCATTGGCCTTGACGTCTTTGGTGGGCGGCGCTTCGGTTGGCATTTTTGGCCCCTTGCTTCACTTCGGCGGTTGCTTGGCCGACGCCTTGGGGCGGTGGGGCGGCCGCCTGTCCTTGCACGTACCCAAGCCCATTGTGCTCGGCAGTGGCGCTGCGGCGGCGATATCGGCGGCGTTTCTCTCACCCATCGGTGCGGCGGTGTTTGCACACGAAGCCATTGTTCGCCGCTTCGGCGCGTTTGGCGCAGGCCCGATCATCTTGTCCTCGTTCGCAGGTTATTGGACCGCCAAACTCTCCATGGGGCAGGAGCGTTTGTTTGCGGTGTCGTCCACGGCGCCGGCCCTAGAGGCTTCGAGTGTGGGCTTGGCTCTGGCGGTGGGTGTGTGCACTGCGCTGGTCTCGGTGATCTACATCCAAACCCTCACCACCATGCCTGTCTGGGCCAAAGCGACGGGCATTCCTCTGCGCTGGCGTCCCTTGGTACCGGCCCTGTTGCTGATCGCTTTGTCGCCGGTCTTGCCCCATTTGCTGGGCCCCGGCATGTCCACGGTGGACTTGGCTTTGTCGGGTCAGTTGGGTTTGGTCTTGTTGCTGCTGTTGTTGGTGATGAAGGTCTTGACCACCAGCGTGTGCGTGGCCTTTGGTTTGTTTGGGGGGGTGTTTGCACCAGCACTGTTTTTGGGTGCCATGACCGGGGGGGTGGTGGATTGGGCCTTGGTGGCTGCGGGCGTGGATACGCCCCACAGTTTTGCCATGTTGGGTGCGGCGAGTTGTATTGCCGCGGTCATCGGCGCACCTCTGGCCTCCATCATCATGGTGTTTGAAATCACTGGCAGTTACGAATGGACCGTCTTGGCCATGCTCAGTGTGGTGACCACGAGCCAAATTTCACGCACCTTGGTGGGCCGGTCTTTGTTTGATCGACAACTGGCCTTGCGTGGCATTCATTTGCGGGATGATCACCACCACGGGGTCGGATGAGCGCGAAGCATGACCTTGCGCTGGCCAAGGGTCAGCCCCAATCGCTCAGCGGCCTGTGGCCTTTTTTGCGCCCTTACCGTGGGCGGATCGCTTTGGCTGGGCTGTTCTTGGTGTTGGCGGCGGCGACCACTTTGCTCTTTCCCATGGCCTTGCGCGGCCTCATCGACAGTGGTCTGGCCCCCGCCGATCCCGGCGAACGTTTGATGGCCATGCGCGAACAATTCTTGAGTTTGTTCGCGGTGGCCGCTGCGCTGGGTGTGTTTTCGGCAGCGCGTTTTTATGTGGTCACTTGGTTGGGCGAACGCATCACCGCCGACTTGCGCAACGCCGTGTACGGCCACGTGTTGCAACAAAGCCCCGAGTTTTTTGAGACCACCAAAACCGGCGAAGTGATCTCACGATTGACCACCGACACCACGCTGGTGCAAGCCGTCGTCGGCTCGTCCTTGAGCATGGGCTTGCGCAACGCCGTGGTGGGCTTGGGCGCGCTGATCATGTTGGTCTACACCAGCCCGGTGGTGATGGTGCAGGTCTTGGGGGTATTGGTCTTGGTGGTGGCGCCCACGTTGTGGTTTGGCCGGCGCATCCGCAAGCTCTCGCGTGCCAGCCAAGACCGCGTGGCCGATTCCAGCGGCATTGCCGCTGAGGTGCTCAACGCCATGCCGGTGGTGCAAAGCCACACCGCCGAGGCACGCGAGCGCGCCCGCTTCGACGACTCCACCCGCGCCGCTTTTCAGGTGGCGGTACGGCGCACGGCGGCGCGCTCGTCCTTGGTGGCGTTTGTGATCATCGCCACCTCGGCGGCTTTGCTCTGGGGCTTGTACCAAGGCACGCAAGCGGTGATCCGGGGCGACTTGAGCGCAGGGGCGCTGGGCCAGACCGTGCTTTACGTGATCATTTTGGCCAGTGCCTTCGCGGTCCTGGGCGAGGTGTATGGCGATTTGTTGCGCGCGGCGGGCGCCACCGAGCGACTCATGCAGCTCTTGCACACCCAGTCGCCCATCGTCTCGCCGATCCATGCCATCACACCGGCGCTGCCCGCCGCGGGCAGTTCGGTGGTGTTGGAGCGGGTGCAGTTTCATTACCCCTCACGCCCCGACCAGCCATCTTTGAGCGAGGTGAGTTTGAGCATCGCGCCTGGCGAAACCGTGGCCTTGGTGGGGCCCAGTGGGGCCGGCAAAAGCACGGTGTTTCAGTTGCTGCTGCGCTTTTACGACCCGCAGTCGGGGCGCGTGGTGATCGATGGTGTGCCCAGCACCGACTTCGCTTTGCACACCCTGCGCGAACGCATGGCCATCGTGCCGCAAGACGCGGTGATTTTCTCCAGCAGCGC
>CAZNWS010000059.1:3695-7848 GCA_964576495.1 uncultured Hydrogenophaga sp.
TGCGCGAACGCATGGCCATCGTGCCGCAAGACGCGGTGATTTTCTCCAGCAGCGCCCGCGACAACATCCGCTACGGGCGCCCGGACGCCAGCGACGCCGAGGTGCAGGCTGCGGCCGTGGCGGCTTTTGCCGACGGCTTCATCAGCGCCTTGCCCCAGGGCTACGACACCTTCTTGGGTGAGCGTGGCGTGCGCTTGTCGGGCGGTCAGCGCCAGCGCATCGCCATCGCGCGTGCCATGCTGAAAAACGCGCCGCTGTTGTTGCTAGACGAGGCCACCAGCGCCTTGGATGCGGAAAGCGAACGCATGGTGCAGGCCGCGCTGACCTCGGCCATGCAAGGCCGCACCACGGTGGTCATTGCCCACCGCTTGGCCACGGTGCAACGCGCCGACCGCATCGTGGTGCTCGACCATGGTCGTGTGGTCGAGCAGGGCACACACGCCGACTTGGTGCAGCGTGGCGGACTGTATGCGCAGTTGGCGCAGCTGCAATTTGTTTCTTGAAACACCTATCTCATCATGTTCCAGTACCTCACCGTTCCCGTCACCGCCTTTGCCCAAAACTGCTCCATCGTCTGGTGCGACGAAACCCTGGACGCCGCGGTCATCGACCCTGGCGGGGACTTGGATCTGTTGTTGAGCGAGGTGGCGCGTTTGGGCGTGACGCTCAAGGCCATTTGGCTCACGCATGCGCACATCGACCACGCCGGGGGCGCGGGCGAGTTGGCCCAGCGCTTGGGTTTGCCCATCGTGGGGCCGCACCCCGGTGATCAGTTTTGGATCGACGGTTTGCCGCAGCAAAGCCAGATGTTCGGCTTCCCGCTCGCGCAACACTTCACGCCCACGCGTTGGTTGGCCGATGGCGACACGGTCTCGATCGGTCACTGCACCTTGGACGTTCGCCACTGCCCGGGCCACACGCCGGGCCATGTGGTGTTTCACAGCGCGCCAGCGCAGCGGGTGTTTGTGGGCGATGTGCTGTTTGCTGGCAGCATTGGGCGCACCGACTTTCCGCAAGGCAACCACGAGCAGTTGCTCAGCAGCATCCGCGAGCGTTTGTGGCCCATGGGCGATGAGACGGTGTTCATCCCCGGCCATGGCCCCGAGAGCACCTTGGGGCGCGAGCGCCGCACCAACCCTTACGTGGGCGAGGGCGTTTAACCGGCCGCGCGGGCTTGCTCGAAGAGGCCTTGCACCTTGGGTACGTTGCGTTGCAAGGTTTTGATGCGGTCGGGGCTGCTGGGGTGTGTGGACAAAAATGACAGCGACGATGCGCCACCCGAAGCCGCCGCCATTTTTTGCCACAACGTGACACTGGCCTGGGGCGCGAAGGCGCCGCGCGCGGCCAGCTCCAAGCCGACCAAGTCGGCTTCGGTCTCATCGGATCGGCTGAACTGGAGCGACAAGAGTTGCGTGCCCAAGTCGGCCGCGATGTCGCCCACTTGGCCCAATCCCAGCAGCGCCGCGCCAATGCGCAGCCCCAAACTGGTCGCCGAGCCTTTGCCCATTTGGGCGCGGGCGTGTTCGCGCAAGGCGTGGGCCATTTCGTGTCCCATGATCATGGCGGCTTCGTCGTTGCTGAGTTTGAGCGTGTCCAAGATGCCGCTGTAGAAAGCAATCTTGCCGCCGGGCATACAAAAAGCGTTGATTTGATCGCTGTGGATGAGGTTGATTTCCCATTGCCAGTCCTTGGCGTTGGGGTTCCACGCATGGCTGTGGGGCACCAAGCGGCGAGCGATCTCGCGCAATCGGCGCACCTGCGGGTGGTTGTCGGGGTAGAGCGCACGTTGATCTTGGGCGCTGGTCATCATCTGGGCGTATTGTTGGGCAGCCGCCCCCTCGACCTGTTCGGCCGACACCAATTGGCGCAGCCTGGAGGGTGGCCCCACATCCACCTGAGCGTGGGCAGCCAAGCCCACGGTGGCAAGGGACGCGATACCACCGCGCAAAACTTGGCGACGAGAGGCTTTGAAATCACAGAGCAAACACATGCGTCAATAATAGCGAGAGACACATCACAACACACACGAGTATGAACAACACGCACGACCACAAACCCACATGGGCCCAAAGTTTCACGGCTTTGTGGGACCGCCGTGTCTTGATCTTGGCTTTGCTGGGCTTTTCCGCGGGTTTGCCGATTTTGTTGATCTTCTCCTCGTTGTCGCTCTGGTTGCTGGAAGCGGGGGTGGAGCGCAAAGCGGTGACCTTCTTCAGCTGGGCTGCGCTGGGCTACTCGTTCAAGTTTGTCTGGGCGCCTTTGGTGGACCGCATGCCCTTGCCATGGCTCACCCGGGTGATGGGGCAGCGTCGTTCTTGGTTGTTGTTGGCCCAATTGGGGGTGGTCGCGGCGCTCTTGGGGATGGCGGGTGTGGACCCGGCCGAGGGCGGCACGTCCTTGGCGTGGATGGCGGCCCTGGCGGTGCTGCTGGGTTTCTCGTCGGCCACGCAAGACGTGGTCGTAGATGCTTACCGCATCGAGCTGGCACCGCCGGATCTGCAGGCCTTGCTGTCTTCGGCCTACATCGCGGGCTACCGCGTGGGCATGATCGCGGCCGGCGCGGGGGCTTTGTATTTGGCCTCGTATTGGGGTTCCGCCAAAGACGCGTATGTGTACAGCGCTTGGCAGCAGACCTACACCGTCATGGCCGCTGCCATGGGGGTGGGCATCTTGACCAATTGGCTCATGCCCGAGCCCCAGCGCCCGGCGGGTGCGGTGTGGTCAGCCTCCGGCAATCTGCGCTTGGTCGCCGTGTTTGCGGGTGGTGTGGGCGCGTTCGTGGCGGTGTTCTTTTGGTTGGGGCAGGCCACGCAAACATTGTTCGCTGATGCCGGCTTGGGTCCTTTGAGCAGCTTGGCGCTGGAGGCATTGCGTTTGACCTTGGCCTTGGCGGCGGCGCTGGGGGTGGGGCGTGTGATGGTGTCGGTGGGGGTGGCGCAGGCCGAGGTGGCGCGCGCCACTTGGGTGGTGCCGGTGCAAGACTTCTTTGCGCGTTACGGTGCTCGCACCGCGTGGTTGCTGTTGGCCCTCATTGGGCTCTACCGTATCTCGGACATCGTGCTTGGCGTGATCTCCAATGTGTTTTACGCCGACATGGGTTTCAGCAAAATTGAAATCGCCAACGCGGTGAAAACCTACGGCGTCATCATCGGCATCGTGGGGGGCTTTTTGGGCGGCATCTTGGCCACGCGTTGGGGCGTGATGCGCTGTTTGTTCTGGGGCGCCGTCATGGCCGCGCTGACCAATTTGGCGTTTGTGGCCTTGGCACAGGCCGGGCACCACCTGCCGCTCATGTACGCCGTGGTCTCAGCCGACAACTTGGCGGCGGGCTTTGCCAGCGCGGCCTTTGTGGCGTTTTTGTCCAGCCTGGTCAACGTGTCCTTCACGGCCACGCAATACGCGCTGTTCAGCTCGCTCATGACCCTGTTGCCCAAGTCGCTGGGCGGTTATTCGGGGGGCATGGTGGACGCTTTGGGCTACCCCGGCTTCTTCGTGGTGACGTCGTTGATGGGCTTGCCGGTGATCGTTTTGGTGGTCTGGGCTGGGAAGCACTTGACCATCCAATCTGAAAAATAAATACCAAAGTATCTATTTTTGCCCCATAATCGGGTCGTTGCTGTCACAACGCACCCGGTTCCCTGGGAGGGGGGCCAGAGATTTCATGGTTCTTCAACGACGTCCACGCATGGACTTCAGGCCACCCTTCAAGGGGTGGCCTTTTTTTTGTGTGAAGAGGGGCTCAGTGGCCGTGGGCCACCGATTCGCCGGCTTTGAGGCGGTAGAGCGTGCCGCAGTAAGGGCAACGGGCCTCGCCGGTTTTGGCCACGTCCAAGGACACTTTGGGGTGGCTGTTCCATGTGGCCATGCCCGACTGCGGGCTGGGGCACACGACGCCACCGTGGGCGTTGAGGTCTTGGGCGCGGAGTTCGATGACGGCAGGGGTGCTCATGGTGATCAGACTGGGGTGAGCCAGTGGGCGTATTTGGGGTTGCGGCCGTTGACGATGTCAAAGAACGCGGTTTGGATTTTTTCGGTGATGGGGCCGCGACTGCCCACGTAGCCGGGTTTGCCCAGCTCAATGCGGTCGAGTTCGCGGATGGGCGTGACTTCAGCGGCGGTGCCGGTGAAGAAGGCTTCGTCGGCGATGTAGACC
>CAZNWS010000060.1:0-7830 GCA_964576495.1 uncultured Hydrogenophaga sp.
CGTGCACCTTCGGCGAACATGCACAACTCCAGCATGGCCCGTTGCCCGCTGGCAAAGTCCACGGTGACGTAGGCGTTGTCGATGATGTCGGGGGTGCCCTCAGGGTAACGCTCGTCAAGGTGGTTGTGGTCGGCGGCGGCCGATGCGAACACCCGCACCGGCTCGCTGCGTGTCATGTGGCGCATCAGATCAAAGAAGTGGCAGCACTTTTCCACCAAGGTGCCACCGGTGTAGCGGTTGAATCGGTTCCAGTCGCCCACTTTCACCAGAAATGGGAAGCGGTGCTCTCGGATGGAGAGCATTTTCATGGGACCAATGTGTTGAGCTTGGTGCACCTCTTCGCTCAGACGCGCCACGGGCGGCATGTAGCGGTATTCCATCGCCACCCAAATGGGCGCGGGGTAGGTTTGGCCCAGAGCGGCCAGATCGCGCACATCTTGGAGGTTCGTGCATGCGGGCTTTTCCAGCAGCACAGGCAACGGACGCAAGGCGGCGATTTCTCGCAACTGTTCAGCGTGACGAAAATTGGGGCTGGCAACCAAGAGGCCATCCACATCGGGTGATGTCACCACTTCGGCCAAACTGCCGACACGGCGAGATCCTGGCGCCAAGGCCAAGCTGGCGGCGGCCATGGTGTCGTCGGGTTCAAAAATACAACTGACGCTGGCACCGGGCAAGAGCGCGATGTTGCGCAGGTGCTCCTGACCCATCATGCCGCAGCCGATGATGCCGTAACGAACCGCTTTAGTTGGATTCACAAGGTATCTCCGAAGGTTTAAGGATGTATTGTTCGCTGGTTGAAAGAAAGGCATCGAGTTGCGGGTCCATACCCGTTTCTTCTTGCAAGATCTGCGCGACCCGGGGCGCCATTTGCTGGGCCAACCGCGCGTCCAAAAACAGCACACGCCACCGCCTGGCCAACATGTCCTCGACCGTGATGGCCCACTCTTGGCGAGCACTGTAGCGAACCATGGACTCGGTCAGGCCCAGACCCAAGGCGTTCTGGTGCCCCGGCAGTGCCGCCACTGCAGAGGCTTGACTGCCCAGCAAATGCATCCCCGGGGGGTGTTGGATACCCCGTTCGACGGCGGGACTCACAGCACCATGCAAGCGGTGTTGGTCGGTACGCGCTGCGCGGGCTGGGGCCGGCAAATCACGCGCTTGCACCAAGGAAGCCATCACCGCTTCGGCCATGGCCCGGTAGGTCGTCCACTTACCACCGCTCACACTGACAAAACCAGGCCCGTCGCGCTGAATCACGTGCTCGCGCGACACATCGGCTGTGGCGTGATGGGAATTTTGATTCACCAAGGGACGCAAACCCACCCACACGCTGCGCACGTCCTCAACACGCAATGTCACTCCCAAACTGATGCGGGTTTGTTCAAATAAAAACGTGAGCTCCTCAGGCGTTGCTCTGGGTTCGCTAGGGGCGTCGCTGCGCGGGGTGTCGGTGGTACCGATCAGGGTAGAGCCCAACCATGGCAGCGCGAACAACACCCGACCATCGCTGGTTTTGGGGACCAAGACGGCTTGCTCCAGTGGCAAGGTTTCACGCTTGACCACCAAGTGCACGCCTTGGCTGGGTCGAACCATCGGGGTGGTGCTGCCGTTGCCTGGCGTGGCCTTGTGTTGGGTCAAAGCGGATTGACGCAACTCATCGATCCACACCCCCGTGGCGTTAATCACGCAACGCGTGTGGATGGTGCTCGTCTCACCACTCAATTGGTCGCGAAGGTTCACTCGCCAACCATCGGGGCTGGACTCGAGGCCGATCACCCGAGTGTGGTTGCGCATCACAGCGCCAGCGTTCTCGGCGGTTTTCGCCAAGGCCAAGGCCAAACGGGCATCTTCGAATTGACCGTCCCAGTAACGCACACCGGCAAAAGGCTTGGGCAGGCTGGGCAAGATGGCTCGAAGTGATTCTGAACTCAAGAGTTCGGTGGGCCCCAAGCCAAGGCGACCAGCCATGGCGGCGTAGGCCTTGAGCCCCAGGGTGGTGATCAGCCAAGACCATCCGCGATGCTCAGCGACCACAAAAGGCAGCGGTTGCGCCAGGTGCGGGGCCAACCGCAAGATGGTGCCGCGCTCACGCAAGGCCTCGCGAACGAGGGGGATGTGCCCTTGCGCTAGGTAGCGCACCCCACCGTGCAAGAGCTTGGTGGACCGCGACGAGGTGCCAGCCGCAAAGTCTCTGGCTTCGACCAATGCCACGCTTCGTGCTTCCAGAGCGGCTTGTACGGCGACGCCCAAACCCGTGGCGCCACCACCGATCACCAGCACGTCGAGGTGACCGGGTGAGAGGCTTTGCGTCCAAGAATGAAGGCTGTTTCGCGCCATAGAGGTGAAAATTTGTTTTCGAATTTTGTTCGTTTATTTTCGTTTTATAGTTTATACACGGTAAACAACACAATCGCGTATGCTCGCAATCCCTAATGAAAACAGGCGGCAGACCCTGTACAACCCACCCATGAACATGGCCCTTAACCCGAGACAAATCGCCATGCTGCAGACCGTTCGGGAGCAAGGCAGTGTCAAAACCGAGGTGCTGGCGGAGCAATTCCAGACCACCTTGCAAACCGTTCGTCGAGACATTGCCCGATTGAGTCAGGCGGGGGTGATTGAGCGCTTTCATGGTGGTGTTCGGGTCATCGACAGCGGCAGCCGCAACACCGCCTACGCCGAGCGACAGCGCGCCCACGCCGAAGCCAAGCAGCGCATCGCTCGCACCGTGGCTGCAGCCATCGCGCCAGGGACCAGCCTGTTCATGAACATCGGCACCACCGTCGAGGCGGTGGCGCATGAGCTGCTGCACCACCAAGACCTTCGGGTGGTCACCAACAATTTGCACGTGGCCCGCATCCTCAGCGCCAACCCCCACTGTGAGGTGGTGGTGGCCGGCGGCACGGTGCGTCACGAGGACTTGGGTGTGGTGGGTGAGTCCGCACTTTCCTTCATTCGCCAGTTCAAGGTGGACATTGGCTTGATCGGCATCAGTGGCATCGACAGCGATGGCGCCTTGCGCGATTTCGACATGCGTGAGGTGATGGTGGCACGTGCCATCGTGGAGCAATCACGCCAAGTTTGGTTGGTGGCCGACGGCAGCAAACTCGGGCGTCCGGCCATGATTGAGATGGCTCCCATCAAAGCGGTTCACACCGTGTTCACCGATGCCCCTCCCGATGCGGCTTTTGAACGCATGTTGCGCGATTGGGACGTCCACTGCGTGGTGGCGTCCTCGACTTGACCCAGAAGAAATGGCTTGACATGAACCCCAACGATTCACACGCTTACCTGTTGGCCTTGGACCAAGGCACGACCAGTTCCAGAGCGATCGTCTTTCGCGACGATGGCACGGTGCACAGCATGGCCCAAGCCGAGTTCCCCCAAATTTTTCCCCAGCCGGGGTGGGTTGAGCACGACCCCATGGCCATTTGGCAGAGTCAATGCGCCACCGCACGAGAAGCCTTGGCCCGTGGTGGGCTCAAGCCGCAGCACATTCGGGGCTTGGGTATCACCAACCAGCGCGAGACCACGGTTTTGTGGCATCGACAAACAGGCCAGCCTTTGCACAACGCAATCGTCTGGCAAGACCGGCGCACCGAGGCTTTGTGCCAAACGCTCAAAGACCAAGGGGCCGAGTCGGTGGTCCAAGCCAAAACCGGCTTGCGACTCGATCCGTATTTTTCGGGCACCAAACTGCGCTGGCTGCTGGACCATGTGCCCGGTGCCAGAGCCCAAGCTCAAGCGGGTGAATTGGCTTTTGGCACCATCGACACGTGGCTGGTGTGGCAACTCACCGGTGGTCGGCGACACGTCACCGACATCAGCAACGCCAGCCGCACCTTGATGCTCAACATCCACACCGGACAGTGGGACGACGATTTGTTGAGCCTCTTGGACATTCCCCGCAGCGTTTTGCCCGAGGTTTTGCCTTCGGTGGCGGACTTTGGTCGCGTCACACCGGGTTTGTTGGGCGATGACGATGCTGCGTTGACCATCGGTGGTGCGGCTGGTGATCAGCAGTCGGCCTTGTTGGGCCAGGCGTGTTTGCAGCCCGGCGATGTGAAGAACACCTATGGCACGGGCTGCTTCATGCTGATGCACACGGGCCATGTGGCACCCACCAGTACCAACGGACTGATCACGACCTGCGCCGCACAACCAGTGGTGGGCGCAGCCCCGGCGTATGCCTTGGAGGGCAGCGTCTTCATTGGCGGCGCGGTGGTGCAGTGGTTGCGCGATGGTCTCAAGGCCATCACGCACAGCCACGAAGTCGAAGCTTTGGCCGCCAGCGTGCCCAACAGCGATGGTGTGGTCTTGGTGCCAGCTTTTGCTGGATTGGGTGCCCCGTATTGGTTGCCCCATGTCAGGGGCAGCATTCAAGGACTGTCGCGGGGTAGTACGGTGGCGCACATTGCCCGAGCCGCATTGGAGAGCATTGCCCTGCAAAGTACCGTGTTACTCCAAGCGATGCAGCGCGACGCGCAGCAGCATCAGGGCTTGGGTGTGAGCGCGCTGCGTGTCGATGGGGGGGCTTGTGCCAACAACCTGCTGATGCAAATGCAAGCTGACCTCATGGGCATTCCTGTTGTACGCCCCAAGACGACAGAGACCACAGCCTTGGGGGCGGCTTTACTGGCAGGCCTGCAAGCCAATGTTTTTAGTGAGCCCGCCCAACTCAAAGACCGTATCGCGGTGGACCGTGTGTTCGAACCCCAATGTAGCCGCGACCAAGCCCAAGCCCAGCTGGATGCTTGGCACACCGCGGTGGAGCGCAGTCGATGAGCTCCACACACACCCATTCCATGTGGCGTCGACGCGACTGGTCTCGATTGGCCCTGATGGGCTTGCTCAGCCCCAACGCCTTGTGGGCCAGTGCACCGCCCGATGAAGGTTTTGATTATTTGCGCTTGACACACGACGCACCCCGCATAGACCCACAGGGTTTGGAGGTACTGGAAT
The DNA here is from genome assembly GCA_964576495.1 of uncultured Hydrogenophaga sp. Classification (GTDB taxonomy): domain Bacteria; phylum Pseudomonadota; class Gammaproteobacteria; order Burkholderiales; family Burkholderiaceae_C; genus Hydrogenophaga. The sequence goes on from CAZNWS010000060.1 coordinate 4,966, forward strand.
TTTTTCGTTACGGATGTCCGTTTTGTGATCGCTTCGAACCCATGGTGCGCCAATGGAAAGCCAACTTGCCTGCCCAGGTGCGCTTTCATTACGTGCCCGTCTCGTTTCAAAGCACATCGCACCAGCAGCTCTATTTGACTCTGCGGCAGATCGGGCAAGTCGAGCGTTTGCATCAGTCGGTCTATGACGCGATTCACCGCCAAGGTCAACATTTCGAGATCCTGATGGAGATCAGTCAGTGGGTTCAGCAGCGAGGCGTGGATCCCATCGAGTTTGAGGCGGCTTGGCATTCTGCCGCCGTGGCACAAGCCATGGTTCAAGCCAACGACTTGGTTCGTGCCTATGGCGTGACCAGCGTGCCGCAGTTGGGTGTGGCAGGACGTTACCGCACCTCACCGGCCATGGTGGGCGGCAGCAACCAACGCGCACTTGAGGTGGTGGACCATTTGATCACCTTGGCTCGCAAGGGTTGAATGCCCGCGCGAGGTTCAGGCGATCACGTGCCCATCAGACTGACGGGCAATGATGTCCACCGGTTCTAAGTAACTGCTCATGGCTGAGGGCTGCTGCTCCAGTTGCGCCAAGAGCAACTGGCCCAAATGACGGCCGTTGTCGGCCACCTTGTGATCAATGGTGGTGAGTGCAGGTTCGCAATAGCGTGAAGCGTCGCTGTTGCCGTAGCCCATGATGGCCATGTCTTTGCCGACTTGCAGCCCGTGTTGTCGGCACGCCGCAATGGCCCCAATGGCCATGGCGTCGTTGGCGCAAATCAAGGCGGTGGGCCGTTGGGCTTGCGCCAACAGTCGGCGGGCCAAGCTGTAACCCGAGCTTTCGGTCAGATCGCCTTCCAAAATCCAATCGGCCTTAGGCTCAATACCCGCTTGACGCAAGGCGCGCTCGTATCCATCGCGCCTCAATTTCGCAAAGGTGTAAGCACCCGGGCCGTTGAGCAGACCAATGCGACGGTGGCCATGTTGAATTTGTCGCTGAGTCGCGAGCTCAAACGCACGCTCGTTGTCGGTGTCCACCCAAGGATGATCGAAGCTCAATTGACTTCGACCATAGGTCACAAACGGTACCGATCGGTCATGCAGCAATTTCACCCGGGGATCGTTGAGCAAGGTTCGAACGATCACAAAACCATCGACCGAGCGGCTCTGGATGAGGTGTTCGTATCGATTGACTTCATCGTGAACCGACGCGCTGAAGTGGGTGGTCACCAGCAAGGTGTAACCACGGGTATCCAGAACGCCCGCAATCGAACCCAGCAAACTGGAATACAAGGCATTGATGAACGGCCCGCCACGTTCGTCCATGGGCAAGATGACGCCAACCGCATGGGATTTGCTCGATTTCATGCTTCGAGCTCCGGGGTGAGGTCGGTAGCCCAACTCTGCCGCACGCTGCACCACGCGTTCGCGGGTGCCAGGGGCCACGTCGCTGTAGCCGTTGAGTGCGCGTGAGACGGTGGAGATGGACAGCCCCAAGTCTTGAGCGAGTGTCTGAATGGACATGTCAGTGGGTCGAATTTGCTCTGGTGGCCACATAGCCACCGACGATTATCGTGGCTGTGCCCAGCAGGGCCCATGTTGATGGGGTCTCACCAAACCCGACGTAGCCCAACACCAAGCCCCAGATGCAAGCCGAAAACCCCAAGGGTGCCAGCGCCCCAGCTTGCCCCCGTTGGTAGGCCCAAGTCGCGATCCAGTGGGCACCACCACCGAGCCCCCCCATCAGCAGCACCCACAACCCGTCATGCCACTGAAGCGGCGCGAGCCCCCACCAGCACACCCCCAGTGTGGACCATGCGGTGATCCCCAAAGCGTTGAACAAGGCGGTTTGGGTGGTGGGTTCTCGTTGGGCCAAGTAGCGCAACAACACCATCAGTGCGGCCGAGCACAAAGCACCCAATAGGGCACTGGCCATGCCTGGCCAAGCCTGCGCACCCTGGGGCCCGCTGACGAGACAAACGCCCAAAAACCCCACCGCCACGCCCACCCAGCGCTGCCAAGGCACCGGTTCGCCCAACAGGTAGGGCGACATCAGCAACACAAAAAATGGTGCGGTGGCGGTCAGGGCAGCGGCAGTCCCCAAGGGAATTTGGCCCACCGCATAAAAAATGCAGGCCATCGACAGCGTGCCCAGACCACTGCGCAAGAGGTGCATCAGCCAACGTTGGTGCCACGGCAAGGCCAAAGGGTTTTCGGTACTTGCGGGAACTCGACGGCTCAACGCCCACAGCGTGAGAGCCAACACCGGAATGGCCGCGGCACTGCGCAACCAAACCACTTGGTGCAGCGGGTAACGTTGCAGCAGCTGTCGAACCACCAATTCGATGAGCGAAAACATCAGCACGGCCAGCAGGACCGCCAGTACAGGCCGTCCAGCGAGGTGACTTGGCGCTGCTGAAGGCACTCAGGCTCCCAGCCTGCGCACAGGGGGCGACGGCGGCAGCAGCGAACGGATGTCTGCAAACGGGTAGGAAGGTTCGAAGCGCCAGGCCTCGGCAAACCCACCTTCGGCCATATTGCATTGGCGTGCGCGCCAAGCGTTCTGCTGCCGAATGGCTTGTACAAAACGCTCAGGTTCTTGGCTGACGTGTAGTCGCATGGCGGCTTCTTTGGCTGTCATGTGCTCGGTGATGTCTACGTAAGCAGTGGGCTCGAAACCTGTGCCAGCCAGTGTGTCGAACCAGAGCACGGGTGCCTTGAACGAAGCGGCCATGTGCACAGCTTGGGACACCGCGCGGTGGTCGCTGTGGTAATCGTTGGGTGCGTGGGTGGCGATCAGGTCGGGGCGAAATTCGCCCATGATGCCTTCCAGCATCACCCGCAACGCGGCGTCGGCCTGCAGTCCTCCATCGGC
>CAZNWS010000061.1:0-7771 GCA_964576495.1 uncultured Hydrogenophaga sp.
GTGGGTGATGGTGGGCACGTCGATGCCTCGAGCAGCCACGTCCGTGGCCACCAAAACTTGCACCTGGCCGTTGCGCAGCGCCATCAGGCGACGGTTGCGCATGCCCTGGCTCAAAGCACCGTGGAGGGCCACGGCGGAGAAGCCTTCTTGTTGCAAATCGTTGGCCAAGCCATCGCATTCGATTTGGGTACTGGCAAACACAATCGCTTGGTTGATGGTGGTGTCGCGCAACCAATGATCCAAGAGTTTGCGCTTGTGGTAAGCGTTGTCGGCCCAAAACAGCACCTGCTTGATGTTGGCGTGTTTCTCTTGGGGGGTGGCGATTTCGATCTTTTGAACGTGCTTGCCGTTGTCGTGCATGACGCGCATGGCCAGTTGTTGGATGCGTGGCGCGAACGTGGCGCTGAACATCATGGTCTGGCGGCGGTCGATGGTGAGCTGGTTGACTTCGGCCAAGTCGTCGGCAAAGCCCAGGTCGAGCATGCGGTCGGCTTCGTCCACAACCAAGAAACGCACTTGGTCGAGTTTGAGCTGTTGCGAGCGTTGCAAGTCGAGCAAACGTCCGGGTGTGGCCACGACCAAATTGGCGTTTTGCAGCTTGGCGATTTGCAATTGGTAAGGCATGCCGCCGACCACACTGGCGATGCGCAAACCGCGGCAGTGGCGCACCAAGTCGATGGCGTCGTTGGCCACTTGTTGGGCGAGTTCTCGCGTCGGGCACAGGATCAAAGCCCCGGGTGTGGCCGCTTTGAAATGGCGGGGGTTGGTGGGGTCTTTTCGCTTGGGACGCTTAGGGGCTTCTTCACCCCGGGCCAAGGCCTCAGCAACCAAACGCTCTTGTTCTTCTCGTGCTTGGCGCTCTTTTTCTTGCTGCTGTTTGAGCAAGGTGTGCAAAACGGGTAACAAGAAAGCGGCGGTCTTGCCACTACCGGTTTGGCTGGAGACCAGCAAGTCGGCGTAACGCTGCTCAACGCCGTCGTCCACCATCGCTTTGGGTATGGTGTTTTTTTGTACGGGTGTGGGCTGGACAAAGCCCATGTCGGCCACCGCGCTGACCAACTCAGGCGCTAAGCCGAGCAGTTCAAAACCGTTGGGGCCTACTGGCGCTGCGGAGGTTTGGACATCGGTGGAGATGTCGGGGGCGGAGGTGTGGGTAGCCATTGGTTCAGTCATGTTCAATCCATGGGCGCTCAGCGAGCACCACAGTTCAAACCAAGCAGAACGGACCTGCGCCCCGCGAAAACCGGGGGTGCAGGCATCGGGCTGCTTCGTTCGTGGTTCTATAAAAACATCAACCACAAACGAAGAACGCAACAGCGCGGAACCAACCGCAAGCCGAGACGCAGGCCCTTTGTTGATCTTCGACACCCCCAGCGGTGGGGGGCGAGGGCCGCTGCTGATGTTCGCCAGCGGCATCAGGGCTTCAGAGTATGAGGCAGATGCACAAAATACGCAGTTACCTGCGCAGCCTCAGATTATGACAGACTTTCAGGGAAAACCCTAGAGCCTTTCCCGCGCCGACCCAAAAAACGCCTCAGTCGACGATGGCAGAAACCAGTTGGTACAAGATCGCCGCCAAAACCGCCGTGGCAGGTACCGTGATGATCCAAGCTGCCACGATGCGCAACACCGTGGAACGTTTGACCAATTCTTTTTTGTAAGCCTTCTTCAACGCCTTGCGCTCATCCTTGGCAAACACCGCACCACCGGCTTTTTGATGCGCCTTGGCGCGTTGTTTCATCTCGGCCAGCATCCGCTTTTTCTCACCCACTTCAGCGGCTTCAAAACGCTTGAGGTAGGCCTCGACTTCCTCGCGATCGTCACCGGGGTGACCGGCAAACACCGTCTGCTCCATCTTGGCGTAATTGACCTTGAGCAACTCACGCAAGAAGCCCACACCAAACACCGCGCCAATGGTGATGTGGGTGGTCGAAACCGGCATGCCAAAGTGCGAAGCGATGATGACCGTGATGGTGGCGGCCATGGCAATCGAGTAGGCGCGCATGTTGTCGAGTTCGGTGATCTCCTTGCCCACCGTGCGGATCAAGCGACTACCGTACAAAGCCAAACCTACGGCCAATCCCAGCGCTCCCAAGACCATGACCCACAAGGGTGTGGCGGCCTTGGTCGCCACAGCACCCTCTTTGACCGCCTCGTAAATCGCGGCCAGCGGGCCGATCGCATTGGCCACATCGTTGGCCCCGTGCGCAAAACTGAGCAAGGCCGCCGATCCAATCAAAGGCCAAACGAACAAGGCGTTCACGCCTTGCTTGTTGTTTTCTTGGCGCTGGGCCGCCGACGCCACCACCCCTTTGACCAAGAACCAAGCCCCCAAAGCCACCAGCGCACCGACGACAAGGGCTGGGCCAATGCTCAACTTGAACAATTGCCCCAAACCCTTGGTGAGCATGAAAGTGGCGTAAGCCCACACCATCACCGCGATCAAGACCGGCACGACTTTGGCCGCAGCCTCGGTTTTGCTGCTGCGGTAGGTCACGCTGCGCTTGATGAGGTACAGAAACACAGCGGCGATCGCGCCACCCATGAGCGGAGAGATCACCCAACTGGCGACGATGGCGGTGATGGTGGACCAATTCACCAAACCCCAACCGCCAGCGGCAATGCCTGCGCCCATGACGGCACCGATGATGGAGTGGGTGGTGGACACCGGTGCACCCAAGGCCGTGGCCAAGTTCAACCACAAAGCCCCTGCCAGCAAAGCCGCCAACATGACGTTGGCAAACAGCGCCGGATCGGTGAGTTGTTTGGCGTCGATGATGCCGCCCTTGATCGTCCCCACCACTTCACCACCGGCCACGATCGCGCCCAACGCTTCGAAGACCGCAGCGATGGTGATGGCCCAGCCCATGGTCAGGGCACCAGAGCCCACCGCAGGGCCCATGTTGTTGGCCACGTCGTTGGCGCCGATGTTCATGGCCATGTAGCCACCCACCACCGCAGCCACCACCAGCAACCCCACCGAAGCGGATGTCAAGGTCGGCAAAGATGCCCCGTAAACCGAGGCATACAGCGCCACGAGCAACAAAAACAACACAGCAGCACCGAGTTGCAACACGTCCTCGTAGCGACGCACAAAAGCGGGGGGAGATTTTTTGGTCATGAGGATCCCTCAAATAAGGGCGCTATTTTGTCACATGCATGTCACCGACCCGTCATAAAGCCAGCCAATCACAAGCTCAAAAAATGGGTTCGGTAATGCACCAATTCGTCGATGGATTCGTGCACATCGGCCAAAGCGGTGTGCTTTTGCTGCTTCTTAAAACTGCTGTAGACAGCGGGTTTCCAACGTTTGGACAACTCCTTGAGGGTACTCACGTCTAAGCAACGGTAATGAAAGAACGCCTCGAGCTTGGGCATGTACTTGACCAAAAAACGTCGGTCTTGGCTGATGGTGTTGCCACACATGGGCGAGCCATTCTTGGGCACATATTGGGCCAAAAACGCCAGGCACTCGGCCTCGGCTTGCGCTTCGCTCACGGTGCTGGCGCGCACCTTGTCAACCAAGCCGCTCTTGCCGTGGGTACCTTTGTTCCAAGCGTCCATGCCGTCGAGCACGGCGTCCGTTTGGTGGATGACCCACACGGGGCCTTCGATGCGCACGCTCAAATCGGCGTTGGTCACGACCACGGCGAGCTCGAGCAAGCGCTCCTTCTCGGGATCCAGACCGCTCATTTCACAATCGAGCCAAACCAAGTTTTGATCGCTCTTGGGCAAGGTGGGGGTGGGGGGTACGGGTAGTTGGCTCATGCGCCGATTTTCGCCGATCCGGATAGACTCACCGGCATGGATACCGCCTCAATCACCTTCACCCTCGTTTTTTGTGTGCTGCTGCTCGCCGGCTTTCTAACCCGCCAATGGCTGGGCTCGCGCCAGATCCGCCACGTGGCGAGTCACCGCTCGGTCGTGCCCACAGCGTTTTTAGCTCACATCGACCTGGCTGCTCACCACAAAGCGGCCGACTACACCATCGCCAAAACCCGATTCGACCTGCTCTCGGCCACCTTGGGCGCCATGGTGTTGCTGGGCTGGACGCTGTTGGGGGGGTTGAACCTGCTCAACCAAGCTTTACTGGAACGCATGGGCCCGGGTCTGTGGCAACAAATCGCTTTGGTGGCGGCCTTCTCACTCATCGGCGGCCTGATCGGCCTGCCCTTGTCGTGGTGGGCCACGTTTCGTTTGGAAGCCCGCTTTGGCTTCAACCGCAGCTCGTTGGGCTTGTGGGTGACCGATGGCCTCAAATCCATGGTGGTGGGAGCGGTCATTGGCCTGCCTTTGTTGGCTGCGGTGTTGTGGCTCATGGGCACGGCTGGTCACGCCTGGTGGCTTTGGGCTTGGGGACTGTGGATGGGCTTCAACCTCCTGATGCTGGTGCTCTACCCCACCGTGATCGCCCCACTCTTCAACCAATTCAAACCCTTGGACGACCCCGAGTTGCAGGGCCGTGTGCAGTCGCTGATGCAGCGCTGCGGCTTCACCGCCAAAGGCTTGTTTGTGATGGACGGCAGCAAGCGCAGCGCGCACGCCAACGCCTACTTCACCGGCTTTGGCGCGGCCAAGCGCGTGGTGTTTTTTGATACCTTGTTGGCCCAACTCAGCCCTGGCGAAATCGACGCGGTGCTGGCTCATGAGCTCGGCCACTTCAAGCACCGCCACATCCTCAAGCGCATCGTCATGCTCTTTGCCCTGAGCGGCGTGGGCTTGGCGGCTCTGGGCTTTGTGGCCTCACAAGCTTGGTTCTACACCGGCTTGGGTGTCGAGCCTTCACTGGGGGCGCCCAACGATGCGCTGGCCTTGATCCTGTTCATGCTGTTTGTCCCGCTGGTGAGCTACTTTGTGTCGCCACTGGTTTCGCAACGCTCGCGAAACGACGAATTCGAAGCCGATGCCTACGCCAGCACACACGCCCAGGCCAGCGACTTGGCCAGCGCCCTGCTCAAGCTCTACAAAGACAACGCCAGCACGCTCACGCCCGACCCGCTGTACGTGCGCTTCTACCACTCACACCCACCCGCCAGCGAGCGCTTGGGTCGCTTGATGAACCGCGCGGCGCACGCATGAGCGAGCCCCAAACCGGTTTGGTGGTGGCGGCCTATGGCCGCCACTGTTTGGTGGAAAGCCCCGACGGCCAGCGCCGCATCTGCCACCCACGGGGCAAAAAAAGTCAGTCGGTCGTTGGTGACCGCGTGCTGTGGTTATCCACTGGCGATGAAGGCACCATCGAACGCGTGATGGAGCGCAAAAACCTGCTCTACCGCCAAGACGAAATCCGCACCAAATCCTTCGCGGCCAACTTGGACCTCGTGGTCATGCTGGTGGCGGCCGATCCCGAGTGGTCAGAGAGCCAGCTCACCCGCGCCCTGATCGCCGCCGAAGCCGAACAGATTCCCGTGCTCATCGTGCTCAACAAAAGCGACTTGAAGACACCCTTCGATCGGGCTTGGGCGCGCTTGGCACCCTACCGGCGCATGGGGCACACCGTGTTGCCCCTGTGCTTGCGCGAGGGCCAAACTCAAGGTTTGAGCGAGCTCGCCGCGCACCTGCACGGCAAAAACAGTTTGATTCTGGGACCTTCCGGCGTGGGCAAGTCCACGTTGGTCAACCATTTGGTGCCCGATGCACAAGCGCAAACCGGCGAAATTTCTCGCGCTTTGAATTCGGGCAAACACACCACGACCAGCACCACCTGGTACTGGGTGGGCGAAGGCAGACAAACCGGCTTGATCGATTCGCCCGGCTTTCAGGCCTTTGGCTTGCACCACATCGAGCCCATGCAACTGGCCCATTGGATGCCCGACTTTCGCGCCACACTGGGACACTGCAAGTTTTACAACTGTACCCATTTGCACGAACCCGGTTGCGCGGTGCAAGCGCTGGTGGGCGTGGATGCGAGTGACGGCTCAGGACCCGCCATCAGCGAAAACCGCTACCGCTTGTACCGCGAGCTGTTTGACGAGCTCTCACAAACCCGGTACTGATCGGCGTGGGGCCTTACCCGGCCGCCATGGTGAGCAAAGCCAACAGCAACAACCACAACACCACGCTGCGCCAGAGCAAAGCGGCGGTGCTGCCCAAATGCGCCACCTTGAGCTCGGTGGGCACGCGCCATTCGCCATCGGATTCGTCGTGAAGGCTCGGCTCATGCCACTCCACCGCCAAAGCCCCACCCGCCGCCGCCAACAAAACCGCATCGTTGCTGGTCAAGGCCGGATCCAGCGGGGCGCGCCAACGCGACAAGGCCTCTTCAAAATGGCCCACCACCGCAAAGCACAGGGCGCTCATTCGCACCGGCAACCAATCGATGATCGACCACGCGCGCTCGGCCAAACTCGCCGCCCGTTCACTGAACCCACCGTCCGGGGTTGGCAACACCCAGCGTTGCCCCACCAGCTGGGCCAGTCGGTACAACACCGCGCCCGCAGGCCCCAAGCCCAAGGCCGCCAACAGCACGAAACAAACGATCACACCCAAAACATGGCGATGTGCCGCCATCACCCCGTTTTGCATGGTCAAAGCCATCAACTGGTGGCGGCTGAGTCGGTGGGTTTCGATCGACAACCAACGCGCCAACTCGGTGCGCGCTGCATCTTCATCACCTTGCGCTAGGGCATCGCGGATTTCGGTGAAATGGTGACTGAACCGACGAAAACCCATCGTCAAATACAAGACCGCCACCACCCAAGCCCAAGCCAGGACGTCCGCCACCCAAGACAACGCCCAAAACACCCCCGCACTGACCAAGGTCGGCAACAACACCGCCAAGACCCACGCCCATTGGGCATGGTGCTTTTGACCGGCATCGAAATGCCGACGTACCCACTCGACCCACGACAACGACCAGCCATGCACGGGGTGACCCAAGGGCACAGCGCGGGCTTGCTCCAACATCAACGCGATCAACAAGGTGAAAACAATCATGTGGTCATCCTACAAGGAGTCGAGGTGTTGCCGAGAAGCCGCCGCCAGCAAATGGTAAAAATTTCTCAGCAGTCCCGCAGTGGCTCCCCAGATGAAACGCTCTTGTTCACCGTCGTGGTAGGGCATGGCGTACCACTCCCGCCGAACGCCATCGGCCTGGCGCCAATGGCGGCGGTGATGGGCTGGATTCATCAAAAAAGACAAGGGCACTTCAAACACCGCATCGACCTCGCGGGCGTTGGGCCGCACCACCCAATCGGGCTGCACCAAGGCCACCACGGGTGTGATATCAAAGGCCGAGCCGGTGCGGTAGCGCGGCAACGTACCCAGCACCTCCACACGATCCGGTGGTAGCCCCACCTCTTCTTGCGCCTCCCGTAAGGCGGCCGCCACCGCATCGCGATCATCGGCATCCACGCGGCCACCCGGTAAGGCAATTTGCCCGGCGTGTGACGACAACTGCGCGCTGCGCTGGGTGAGCAGCACCTGCACCGATTCACGCAACACCAGAGGCAACAAGACCGCAGCCCGCGCAGGCACACGATCGGTCCAAGTGGGCTCTTCGCGAAGTTCTGGGGTCCAGACGGGGGGCGTGGCAAAGGCACGGCGCAACCCCCATGGGCTCAAGCAATGCGGGTGAACGGGCTGCGTCAACGGCGCATCGTCGGGCACCACAGGGGCCAAACGGGGGTCAAACACAGGCAGCACCAAGCTCATGGGACGTCAGCATAACAGCGCACACCGGCCAAAAAAAACCGCCCGATGAGGGGCGGTTTTTTTGGGGTTGGCGGCTGCCAAGTCCAAGGGGCGATCAAGCGCCCAGCTTTTCCTTGAT
>CAZNWS010000062.1:0-1277 GCA_964576495.1 uncultured Hydrogenophaga sp.
ACCGCTTGATAAACATCTTGCAGTTGATTTAATGAACCTAATACGCCTGACATATTCCTTCCTCTTGATTAATCTATTTTATAAAAATTCCATATCCGACATTAAGCTGTCCAGGGCCTCCGTTGTAATTTGTACAACTGGTCTGGTAAGGAAAACTCCAGCCTCCATAAGATGTCATATTTACACCGTCTCCCCGATCTCCATAGGACTGAGGTCCATCGCAATATGCGCTGACTGGAGCCATGGCAAAATCTCCTCGCCACCCGCTGTGCTGATGCGTTCCTCCTATACCAGCATACGTATGTCCGTAAGAGTCGTTGCCGTCTCCTAAGGTGGTGGCGATCCTTACAGCGTTGTTGGCAGACCCGCCATCCGAGGTCCATTGTCCTCTGGCTCTAAACTTGAGAGGAGATCCCGAATTATTTTGATCAATGAAAATATCTCCCCATGTGCTTTGACTACGATTCAAATTTCTCACAGCACCAGATGCATACATTCCGCTTCCTTGATATCTAGATCCTGTTATTATTCTATTATCTATAGTAGGATCGATATCAGTCCCTCCACCACAGAGATCATAAAGAGTATAAACACCTTGAAAATTAGTATCTGCGATATAGCTTGCGTATCCTCTAAAGCTAGTGTCGGACAAATTATGTAGCAATATTCCGATCTGATTTATTTTAGCTTCATGATATAGGTTATTTTTAAAATTGCTGGTTAGGGTAGAACCTGCATTATAACCAGTGGTCGAATCCCAGACACTGGTGTTGTACCAATCTGCTGCTCCTCCGGGAGTTCCGCTGGTGCTGTTTGATAATATATTCATGACAGACATCCAGCCGCCGTCTCCCATGCTGCCATCCATTACGCAAAATACCTGTTGGACCGAACTCATGTCCGGAGTCCTTATATAATAAAGACCATTAGTAGTTGTTCCGGTAAGATTTTTAATCTGTTCGGCACTGGTTCCGGGCAATGAAAGGCTAGAGCCATCATTCCATCTACGTGTTATGCTAAATGTTCTAGTTGACGATGCGTTGCCGTTGTCGGTGGCCCTGACTTGGAAACTATAATTCTCGGCTGCTTTTCCTGAAACATATCCTGATGTCGAAACCGATCCTGTGATTTCTCCTTCTGAAGAAAGAGACAGACCAGCGGGTAATGTTCCTGATGCTAAACTATAAGAAATAGATTGGGTTTCTATAGGATCTGCTTCTAATTGCACAGAAACAGACTGTCCTGAAAATACATCAGATAAAGTCGGAGCGGTAGTC
>CAZNWS010000062.1:1349-7753 GCA_964576495.1 uncultured Hydrogenophaga sp.
TTTTACTACCACGTAATAACCAGTGGGCACCATCAATCCCTGTCGTAATAGAACACCATTAGCATAGACAGTTACGTCGTATTCTACCCATTCAGCGTCTACAGGCAATGTCGGTGATTCAGAAATAGCTACATAAATTTTTATGTCTGATCGATTCTTATTACAGACATTTACCGTAATGTTGCTGGCTTGATCATTGTTGTTGACATATACTGCCTGCGCTACATTTTGATAAAGGTCTCTAGTGGCTAATATTCCATTCACGATTTTATTCCTTTGATATCATCGACACCAACAGTAGACTCTGTCTTGTCTGTTCCAGCTGCCGCCGTTGTCTGTTCCATTCGAACCCCAACCGCTGTTTACGTTTGTAGGTGTTGATGCATCGATCACTCCCCAGCCAGATCTATCCCATATGTGGCTACTAGTGGTCCATTCTGTGCTTCCGCTTCCGTCATTGTTTCTGAAATTGAGACTTTCGACTTCGTTGCCGCCGCCCCAATTATGTCCAAACATAAGGACCCTGAATTGAGAACCATATCTATAATGTGTTCCTATCGATCTGTTCATGACGTTCACTTCTGAACCTCTTATTCCCCATCCTGTGTTTTGAGATTTCTCAAACTTCATCCAGCTGAGTATCTGTGCATCTTTTAACTCTATAGCATATTTAAAATCATTAAAGCTAGGAGTCGTAGAATTGCTGTCTAAACTAGAATTGCAATAGATATAACTGACATTATCGGCTATGGCATCGGGTAATGCATACATGAACATCTGTGTATTTGATGTTAGACTGTAGACATTGCCGCTGGTTCCGGGATCATCGATAGCCAGCGAACCTGAATAAGGATCTCTGTAATAATACCATAACATATATCCAGCACCGTTCATGCTGCAATACATTCTTCGTGCTTGAGCATTAGACCCTGTGCCTTTGATCCAAAACCATCCGCTGGCTCCCGAACCTTGGAAGGTAGCATCTAGATCGTATATGGCCTGTGCGCTGGTAGCAGCTCTGTCTTGTGTGCTACCGTCGTTAAACTGTCTGACGATCGTGAATGCTCTATCAGTGTAGGCACCACCTGTATCTGTGGCCCTGATAGTGGCCGATGTGCTAGGATCAGGTGATACGTATCCTGCTGTAGATACCGTGCCTACTAATAGTCCAGAGCTATCAAGGCTCACTCCGTCAGGTAATGTTCCTGACTGTAATGTATATGATGAGATCGATTGTAGATCTTCCCCTGGATCAGCTTCGAATCTAAATTCATCAACAGATCCAGCTTCTACTGTGGCTGTAGATCCTGTTATCCAAGTGGGGTTAATACCAGTGTTAGTAACGATACTTAAAGGAGTTTCACCGTCTCCTCCGTTTTCAACACCGTAGACGACTATGTTTACATCACGTAGCGAGGACTTGCTGACTACGTATTGTCCGGGGTTGACTAGAATCCCCATCCTTTCTAATACTCCCTTGGGAGGTAATTCTGCATCGTATTCGATAAACTCAGCATCTGACGGATTAGTTCCAGAAACACTGATAGCCAAAGTGATCCTTGCGGTTTGGTTGGTTTTATTTAATACATTAATAGTTATGGCACTGGCCTTGTCTTTGTTGTTGACATAGACCGCTTGATAAACATCTTGCAGTTGATTTAATGAACCTAATACGCCTGACATATATTATTACCTCAAATAAATTTGGAAACTAAACGGATTGTTATACTCAGTAGTTCCATCGCTTTCATACCAATAAACATATCTACCATCTGTTATCTGGCTGTCTGATTGATTGAAATATTGATAGTTTAGTCTCACAGGATTGCCGCTAACTTCACCGCTCCATATTCCACCGATGTTGGCACCATTATAGGTTCTTACTAGATTTCCTCCACCTACACCACCGTTGCCTAGGCTCACACCCATGGACGAGTAGTTTCCGCTTATAAACTGTCTGTTATCGAACATGTTCACTATCTGTGTATCAGTGGGGGAAGATGCTGTGGAATCATTGAATCCAGACTGGTCAGGTCCGTTATAGCTCATAAACTGCCACGATCTAACTCGCATGGCTATGAATTTAGCATAAGGTCCAAAGTCCCATCTCACACCTGTCAGTGTACCGTCTACTAAATCATGGACCTGTCTTTCATAAAGCCAACCTTGGGTCCCGCCTCTATAAATGTAAGCGTATGTGGCTTCTCTTATGGCGCTACCTCTGTATTGTGCTAACAGATCCTCGTCAAATCGCATCCATCCTCCTACGGAACTTCCTGCTTCTGTGCCGTCCATGGAACAGAAAGCGTACATAGGAGTATCATCGTATCCTCTTAGATAGTAGAAGTCGCTGGTAGCACCAGGAATATATGTAGCGATATAATTAGCAGAAGGTGCTGCCAGTGCTGGTGTGCTACCGTCGAGATATCTTCTAGTGATATTGAATACTTTGTTGCTGGTATTTCCTCGATCGTCTGTGGCGCTGATAGTCACTGTTGTAGTACCTGTGCCCGTTGTGCTTCCTGTGATAGATCCGTCTGTCTGTAAACTCAATCCTGTTGGCAGCGTTCCTCCTACCAATGCATAGGTTAGCTCTTCTCCTTCTTCAGGACCAGAGGCTTCGACGGCTGTGGTATTTTCCGTTCCGCTATCGACATAGAATGTTGTAGCTGATACCCAAGTTGGAGAAAGTCCTGAGCTCTGTGTCAGCGTTACTGGAGAAACGACTTCATCGCCGTGTTCTACGCCATAAACAACGATGTTGACATCCGACGTGCTAGATTGGACTACCACATACTGTCCTGAGTTGACCATGATACTGGTTCTTTCTATCACGCCCTTGGGAGGAATGAAACTATCATATTCGATGTAATCTTTCAACGCCGGGGTCGTAGCAGAATCGCTTACAGCTAGTGAAACATAAGCTACTTGGTTAGTTTTGTTGCAAAGATTGATCGAAACCACGCTTGAATTTTCGTAGTTGTTGACATATGCAGCCTGGACTACATTCTTATATAAATTATAGGCACCTAATATTCCTACTGACATTGTATTTTCTCCAAAATTATTTTTATAACTCTATCAAGGTTTTCCATTCGTCGACACTAGATAATACTTTCCTAGACTATAACTGGCGGTACCATCATTAAAACCAATATCTTGTAATCCGTAAGGTTCGGGGAAAGTATATCCGCCGGCAACTAGTCCGAAATATGCATCTCCGTCATAGTCTCCATTTGGTTCGCCGAAAGTAGTGTCTCTTAACCACCAACGTCCTCCGTCTTTGGCAAAGTGATCTGAAGAACCGCTGCCATAATAAACAGCATCTCTCATGATAGTCGATGTATAATTTCCGCTGGGCGTTGGCTTGGAAATTCCGTAAGTGGTTCTAAAAAATTGTTGATATGCGTTTCCTCGTTTTCCTAACACGTAGTAGACAAAGTTGGCCATGGCTCTCCAATGATACTTGCTTCTAGGAGAAATTATGTCTAGGCCCAATGCTAATCCTGAATTGAATCCGTTGACATAGGGATCGTTTCCTACTCCGGTTCCGTCAAACGCATAAAAGTCATATCCGCCCCCATCTTCGCTCATATCAACATACATCTGTAATGCGTTCGGCATTGTAGCGGATTTGATCCAATAGTATCCCGAACCCGAGGAAGGAAAGTTTTGTGCGATGTGATATCCCGAGGGTGCAGCCAACGCTTCTGTGCTGCCATCGAGATATCTTCTTATGATACTAAATGTTCTCGTAGACACATTGTTGAGAGAATCTGTGGCTCTTATAGTAGCAGTCGATGTTCCTTCTCCCGTGGTTTCTCCGGTGATTAATCCAGTAGATGAAAGACTCGTTCCGGCAGGAAGAGATCCGCTGGTCAATGCATAAGTTATAGTTTCGCCTTCTTCCGGACCGGTAGCTTCTAATTGATAAGAAGCATCTGACCACGATGAAGTGTAATAGAAAGAACTAGGAGTTTCCCAAACTGGGCTCGAACCAGGGCTAGTTGTGATAGTTATCGGTGCTTCGACAGCATCGCCTGCTTCTTGCCCAAAAACCACAGCATTGGTAAAAGTTCCTGATGATTTTACTACCACGTAATAACCAGTGGGCACCATTAATCCCTGCCGTAGAAGAACCCCATTAGCGTAGACAGTTACATCATATTCTACCCACTCAGCATCTGTTGGTGTAGTAGGAGATTCAGAAATGGCTACATAAACTTTTATATCTGATCGATTCTTATTGCAGACATTTACAGTAATATTGCTAGCTTGTTCGTTGTTGTTGACGTATATAGCTTGGGGTACGTTTTGATAGAGATCCCTTGCTCCTAATATTCCGTTTGCCACTTATTTCTCCTTTTTACACTATATTTATAATAAAAAAGCCCGCACGGGGCGGGCTTGGAGATAATAGTAGCTGTTTATTATCCGTTTAAAACTCTACTAACAGCAGTCATGACCGAAGCGATCCTACCAATGTCTCGTAGCTGTTCTACTGTGTAGCCTTCTTTCTTCAGCGTGTCATAGTGTGCTTTCACACAGAAATGACATTTGCCTACGATCGAAGCAGCCAAACTATAGGCTTCGAAACGAGCTTTGGTTGTGCCGCCGTGGGTGGCGATCGCATTCATCCTTAACTGTGCTGGCAACCCTGTTAAACCAGCATCATCTGCCATCTCAACATAGGGATACCAAACGTTGTTCATAGCCATCAATGATGCAGCAGTGATCGCGGCTTCGGCTTCCTTTTGATCGGATAACTGAGGTTGCACCCAAGTCCACAATTTACTATTTCCTGTGGCGAAAAAGGCTGCTAGAGCGCAGGCTTCCGCTTCTACTGGATCTAATGTGCTACGTTTGACCACAGCATCGATGTTGAGCTTGGTATCTTTGGCATAGTCAGGGATAGTTTCTTTGAGTTGATCTACCCAAGCGGCCATTATAGTGTCTCTCCACCGATAGTGCGGTTGCAGGCACAGAGCTCGCCAGTTTGTAGCGCATCAAGAACACGAAGTGTTTCTTCTGGGCTACGACCAACATTCAAGTTGTTGACAGTGACGTGTTGGATGATATTATCGGGGTCGATAATAAAAGTAGCACGAAGTGCGGCGCCTGCTGGAGCAAAAAATACACCAAGCTGGCTGCTTAGACTACGCTCATCGCGAGCAGTATCGGCAAACTGAGTATGTTTGATCTTTTTTAGATCTTCGTGCGCATTTTGCCATGCAATTTTGCAAAATTCGTTATCTGTGCTTCCAGTTAAAAGAACAGCATCGCGATCTTCGAAATCCTGTGTCAACTTGTCGTAGGCAACGATCTCGGTCGGGCATACGAATGTAAAATCTTTTGGATAGAAAGCGATGACTTTCCACTTGCCTTGGAAAGATTTTTCATCGATCGTAAAAAATGCATCGCTGGAACCATTAAGGTTTCCTGGTTTCACGCCTGTTACGGCAAATGCTTCTAGTTTATCACCTACGGTTTTCATACTTTTCTCCTTGTGTGTGTTGAAAACGAATCTAGGACACGTTGTCCTATACAAACATTATACGATTATTTACTATAGAAATCTACTATTTTTCCAGCGATTTCCATTGTATTTTTTAATGATATTAATAGCTTGTAGCAATTAAAAAAGCACCCGAAGGTGCTCTTGGTCTAACAGAATTTAGAATTTAACGATAAATTCGAATTCTGCCTGAGCGTCTCCGGGGTTCTTGAAATTAACATCTCTACCTTGGCGAACTGTTAATTTCAAATCAGCTTTCTTATCTAGAGCATAAGATGCGCCCGCTTTGATGTAAGAATCATTTCTTGAAAAATCAACGATTTTATCCGACAATGATTTAAATGCATAACCAGCTTCTACGAATGGAGTAAAATTACCAACACTGGCTGCTACTCCAACATAAGGTGTTGCAATAAGCGTCTGTGTTTTGGAAGTGTAGCTGTCGCCGAATGTGTATTCAGCTTTACCGCCTACATATAAAGGAGTCGTCGAAACGAAAGTTTTCTTTTCCACTTCTACAGCGAAATCGTTAACATTTCCGTTCCTGAACCATTTTCCCTCAATTTCTACACCGCCGACATTGGTATTTGCTGCCAATTCAGTAGCACCTGTCTTTGGAGCTTTGAACGACACACCATAGTTTTCAGATTTGGCTGTTAACTTGGCTGTTGTGTTATCAAAATTGTCTGCCATTGCAGAACTCCCAAAAATTGCCATCGCGGCAACTAATAATAGCTTTTTCATTTTTATTTTCCTTATATGAATAAATGTGTCTGTGTATCACATCTGAAATTACTTATGACATCAGTGAAATCACTGAATGTAAAAGTGAGCGAAAAAGAAACCCGCCGAAGCGGGTTCTTGCTATTTTGGTTGACAAGGTATAACT
>CAZNWS010000063.1:0-1577 GCA_964576495.1 uncultured Hydrogenophaga sp.
CAATGCCGGTCCCATCGTCGTCAATGTTCACTTCACATTCATGGGCTCGTACTTGGATTGAAACGCTCACACGTGAGTGGGCATTGCGGCAGGCGTTGTCGAGCAGGTTACCGAGCATTTCTTGCAAGTCTTGTTCTTCACCCGCAAAAAAAAGTGTGCTGGGAAGCGCCGAGACCGAGATATCAAGGTGTCGTTCCAAGTGCAATTGGCGCATCACCCGCAACAAGCCCTCGATGACCGATGTGACATCGGTTCGCTGTCCCGGTAGATGGGGTGCTGCTGAGGCGCGAGCGCGCGCCATGTGCCAATCGATTTGACGTTGGGCCATATCCACTTGCGCTTGAACCAATGGGCGCCATTCTGTGTCATTGGCTTGCGTGGCTGCGTTGCGCAGCACCGCCAAAGGTGTTTTCAGTGCATGGGCCAAATTCCCGGCTTGCGTTCGCGATCGTGTCACCACTTCCGTGTTTCGGTCGAGCACAGCGTTGAAGTCGCTGATCAAGGCGTGCAGTTCGGTGGGAAAACGACCTTCGAGGCGCTGAGATTCTCCTTGGCGAACTGCTTGTAAAGCGGTGTGTAGCTTGTTGAGTGGGGATAAGCCCAGCACCACTTGAGCCCATGTGGTGAGCAGGAGCAAGCATCCCAAGCCCAACAGAGACAAGCCCAACAGACCACTGAAACGATCCGTTGCGGATTGAACTTCTGCGATATCGGCTGCGACCATGAGACGCCAGCGCGATGGTTTTGTGCCACCCCATTGAAGCGATCGTTCAACCACGCGAACGGGCGTACCCGATGGCCCGGTCTCGTCATGGGCGTGCCATTCGCCATCGGCCAAGGCATCGTTGCTCAGTTGTAGTTGCGTGTCCCACAACGAACGTGAACGCAACACACCGGAACGGACTTGTGTCTCGGTGCTGATTTCGTCGAGTTGCCAGTACAGACCCGAATAGGGCCTGTCCCAACGCGGATCCGACAGGCCGCCACCGATTTGGACTTGCCCTTGCTCGTTCACGTCCAAACGAGCGGTGATTTGGTCAAGTTGTTGAACCAACTGAGCGTCAAACTGCGCCACCACATGTTCACGAAACAGGCCGCTGAGTCCCGCGTGAGCGGCCAACAAGACAATGAACAATGACGCTAGGGTGATGAGCGATAGACGATAGCGCAGCGACGCTGTTAGAAACCAAGCTTTCATGGCGCCACCCAGCGGTAGCCCATGCCCCTGACCGTTTCGATCAGGTGAGGCGGCACTTTTTTTCTCAAGCGTCCAATGAATACCTCAATCGTGTTTGAATCACGGTCAAAGTCTTGGGCGTAAATGTGTTCGGTCAGCTCTGTGCGTGAGACCACCACGCCTGGCCGGTGCATGAGGTAAGCCAGTACTTTGAATTCGTGGCTGGTAAGGGCCAAGGTTTGTCCTGCCAAACTCACGCGCCCGCTGCGTGTGTCCAGGGTCAAATCACCAGCACATAAGAGGGGTGAAGCCAAGCCGGACGATCGTCGGATCAAGGCGCGCAGCCTGGCCAACAACTCTTCCATGTGAAATGGCTTGGTCAAGTAATCATCAGCCCCCG
>CAZNWS010000063.1:1587-7624 GCA_964576495.1 uncultured Hydrogenophaga sp.
TGTCTCGCGCGGTCAATACCAAAACGGGCATCGTTCGGCCCACTTGACGCCAACGCTTGAGCACCGTCAAACCATCCAAGATGGGCAAACCCAAATCCAAGATCACGGCGTCAAAAGTTTCAGTTTGCCCAAGGTGTTGCGCATCGCGTCCATTGTCCGCAAGCTCAATCACGTAGTGATTGTTTTCTAGTGCTGTGCGAATCTGTGTTCGCAAGTCCGCTTCATCTTCAACCAACAAAATTCGCATCGTGATGATCTCAGGGCTTATCGCGCATTCTCGCCCGATGCGCCAGCACATCGCCAGTGGCTGCGTCGATGTTGAATTTGATGACCCGGCCCCCAGTTTGAAGCAGTTTGACTTCGTATATCCAGCGACCATGGTCATGCTCAAGCTCGACCTCGAGTACTTGCCCAGGTTGGTCTTGCGCTAAGCGCTCCAGCACTTTGCCCAAGGGCAAGATCTGCCCCGCTTGCAACGCTTGGCGAGCCCGTTCGTGGTCATTTCGATCACTGGCCCAAGCCTGAGTTGGCCCCAAACCAATCAAAAGAAGCGGTGTCAGCGCGATCCAGAGTCTTTTGAAAGATCGACGACTTGGCGTTGATAGGGCCGTGTGCATGCCATGCATTGTGCCGTTGCTGTCTGAACGGGAGATGAACAACACCTTCAGCATTCATTCAAGCGCGGTTTTCAACAATCCTCGTACCACACCTCAACGACAACGGGTGCGGATCTGTAAATCACCGAGGAGCTTATTCCATGAAAACGCCCCATCTTGTTCTTGACCCTCTGGCTTGGCTGACGTTAATGTTGGTCTTCGTCGG
Source organism: uncultured Hydrogenophaga sp. (assembly GCA_964576495.1). Classification (GTDB taxonomy): domain Bacteria; phylum Pseudomonadota; class Gammaproteobacteria; order Burkholderiales; family Burkholderiaceae_C; genus Hydrogenophaga. The sequence continues at coordinate 2,410 of CAZNWS010000063.1, forward strand.
CGGTATTGCACATGCGGCAGACACCACGCCCGATGCGCAACTCGCGTACTGGAGTGCCCAAGCTGGCGCGGCTGGCCAAGCTCAGCGAGGACAGGTGTTTTTTAACGTCCGCCACGGCGGTGAGTGGTCTTGTGCCTCTTGCCATGGCACACCACCCACATCCTCAGGCAAACATGCCAGCACCGGCAAATCCATTGCACCTTTGGCACCGTCATTCAACGCCAAGGCCTTCACCAATACCGCCAAAGTCGAGAAGTGGTTTCGCCGCAACTGCAAAGATGTCCTCGCGCGCGAATGCAGTGCTGCCGAAAAAGCCGATGTGCTCGCCTACCTCACCCAATTGAAATAAGTCCTCTTTTAATCTGGCAAGGAAATCCCAATGCATCCTCACTTCATTCGGCCGTTGTTGGCTTTGACTTGGTTGTCGGGCCTGATGGGTGTGGCCATGGCCGATAGCGGTCGGTTGATGCCCAACAGCATTCCTGCGGCCTACACACAAGAGTGCGCAGCCTGCCACACAGCATATCCGCCCAGTTTGTTGCCAGCGCGTTCTTGGCAACGAATCCTGTCGAGCCTTGACCAGCACTATGGCACGGATGCGTCCTTGGATGCTGCGACGGTAGAAGCCTTGAGCGCTTGGCTGAACACACATGCGGGCACTTATAAGCGAGTAACCCATGAGCCACCGCAAGACAGGATCACTCGATCGTCTTGGTTTATTCGCAAACACGATGACATCAGACCCTCCGTTTGGCGGTTGCCCAGTGTCAAGAGTGCGGCCAATTGTGCGGCTTGCCACACGGGCGCCGATCGGGGTATTTACGACGACGACAACTTACGACAACCCGCGGGCTTGAGCTTCCGGGATCGCCAAGCCTGGATGGACTGAGACACTCACCATGAAACACCCACAAAACACCCAATTTCCAACCAGGCGCTTGGTCATCGATGCACCCACGCGCATGTTCCATGTCCTGTTTGCTTTGAGCTTCGTTGGGGCTTACCTCACCGCCGACGGTGAGCGTTGGCGTTTGCTGCATGTGACCTTGGGCTACAACATGGCGGGGTTGCTGCTGTTTCGCGTGCTGTACGGTTGGTTAGGCCCACGTCACGCATCCTTGGGCTTGCTGTGGCGCAAAGTCACGGTTCTACCCATGTGGTGGCGATCCCTACGAGCGACACCGTCGTGGGGCAATTTGAGTGGGCGGCCCACACAAAACCTGTTGATGGCTTTGGCGGTCTTGACACTGCTGTTGTTGGTTGTGCCATTGACCCTCAGCGGATACGCCACATTCAATGAATGGGGGGGCGTGTGGGTGGGTGATTGGCTCGAAGAGGTTCACGAATGGTTTGGCGAGGTGTTTTTGATCGTCGTTTTGCTGCATTTGAGTTTGCTGGCGGTTTTGAGCCTGCTGCGTCAAAAGAATCTCGCGATGCCCATGTGGTCGGGAACCTCCGAAGGACCTGGCCCCAATTTGGTAAGAACCAATCCACGTTGGTTGGCTGCTTTACTGCTTTTGTCCGTGGTGTTGTTCATCGCTTGGGAGTGGCAACAGTCACCGAGAGGTTTGTTGCCTGCACAGCGCTCCGCCGTGTTCGAGGACAGCGATTGAAGACAATAGAGCTTGTTTTGAACAGCGAGCTGGATATCTGATGGCGGGTTTTTGGTTGGAGGCCTCATTGGCAGGGGCGGTCTTTTTTCAAGGCCTGGCCCTGGGCTTGGGCCTGATCGTGGCCATTGGCGCACAAAACGCGTTTGTGTTGCGCCAAGGCTTGCGGCGCGAACACGTGGGCAGCGTGGTGGTGCTGTGCGCGGTGGCCGATGCGGTGTTGATCGCGCTGGGCGTGTGGGGCATGGCGCAGGCCTTGGGCGATCGACCTGCTTTGGCTTTGGCCCTGTCGTTGGGTGGCGCGGCGTTTTTGACTTGGTACGGTTGGCGTGCCTTTGCGCGCGTCTTTCAGGCCAGCCGTTTGCAGGCCGCGCCCGAGCATGAACCCTTGTCGCGCGCGGCCGTGTTGGCGCAGGCTGCGGCCTTCACCTTGCTCAATCCGCACGTCTACCTCGATACCGTGGTGTTGGTGGGCAGCATTGGGGCGCAACACCCACCCGCGGCCCAGTGGTGGTTCGTGGCTGGGGCGAGCACGGCCAGTGCGCTGTGGTTTTCTTCCCTGGGCTTTGGCGCTCGTTGGCTCGCGCCTTGGTTTGCGCAGCCACGGGCTTGGCAGGTGCTCGACGCCCTCATCGGTCTCACCATGTGGACCTTGGCGTTGTGGTTGCTGCGCGGCGCCTTCAATTGGTAACCGCCGTGTAACAAGTTTCCACCATAATAAGAAACTCAATTACAAACAGGGGCCCTCAAGCCCTCGACGGAGATCCCAAATGCCTTCACGCGCCACCAAAATCGTCGCCACTTTGGGCCCTGCGTCCAGCGATCCGGCCTTGCTCGAGGCCATGATCCGAGCGGGGGTCAATGTGGTGCGTTTGAACTTCAGCCACGGCAAAGCCCAAGACCACATCGATCGCGCTGAACTGGTGCGCGCCGCTTCCTTGCGCGCGGGTCGAGAAGTGGCCATCATGGCCGACTTGCAAGGCCCCAAGATTCGCGTCGGTAAGTTTGCCGAGGGCAAGGTCATGTTGGAGCCTGGCCAAGCCTTTGTGTTGGACGCCTCGCGCACCGAACTGGGTGATATCCACGGCGTGGGCTTGGACTACAAAGAGTTGCCGCGCGACGTCAAGGCGGGCGATGTGCTGCTGCTCAACGACGGCCTGATCGTCATGGTGGTCAACAAAGTGGTGGGTGCGGCGGTGCACGCCACCGTCAAACTCGGCGGCGAGCTCTCCAACAACAAAGGCATCAACAAACAAGGGGGTGGTCTGACCGCCCCGGCTTTGACCGCCAAGGACATGGAAGACCTCAAAACCGCCATGGCACTGCGCGCCGATTACGTGGCCGTGAGCTTTCCCAAAAACGCCACCGACATGGAACTCGCACGCCAACTTTGCACCGTGGCCTGTGAGGGCACGGGCCACAAGCCGGGGCTGATCGCCAAGATCGAGCGCGCTGAAGCCATCCCCGAATTGGCCAACATCCTCAAGGTCTCCGACGGCATCATGGTCGCGCGGGGCGACTTGGCCGTTGAGGTGGGCAACGCGGCGGTGCCAGGCTTGCAAAAGCACATGATCAAACTCGCGCGCCAGATGGACAAAGTGGTCATCACCGCCACCCAAATGATGGAGAGCATGATCATCAACCCAGTGCCTACGCGTGCGGAGGTCAGCGACGTGGCCAACGCCGTGCTCGATGGCACCGATGCTGTGATGCTCAGCGCCGAAACCGCGGCCGGCAAGTACCCGCTGGAGACGGTCGAGCAAATGGCCGCCATTTGTTTGGAAGCCGAAAAAGCCGATTATGACCCGCTGGAAGACGACTTCCAGGGCAAAACCTTCACCCGCATTGACCACGCCATTGCCATGGGCGCTTTGTTCACGGCCCACCACCTCAAGGCCAAGGGCATCGTGGCTTTGACCGAGTCGGGTTCGACCGCGCTGTGGATGAGCCGTCACAGCGTGCGGATGCCGATTTACGCCTTGACCTCCAAACTTGCTTCACAACGCAAGATGGCCTTGTACCGCAACGTGCGCCCCTTGTTGATGGACACCAGCGCCGACCGCGACACCGCTTTGACCCAGGCCGAAGCGGAACTCAAAAAGCGTGGCATCGTCAGCGCGGGCGATGTCTACGCCATCACTGTGGGCGAGCCCATGGGCACGCCCGGCGGCAGCAACACGCTCAAACTCTGCAAAGCCTCTTGATTGGCGCCAAGGGTCGCCGAAGCCTTGGAACTGTCATCTCGGCGCAAGCCGTCGGGCGGTAAAATTTGGGTAGTTACCAACCGGTTACCAACTTTTCCAAAGGTGAATCCATGGCGCTCGTTTCCATGCGCGAACTGCTCGACCACGCTGCGGTCAACGGTTACGGCATCCCCGCTTTCAACGTCAACAACCTCGAACAGGTCCAGGCCGTCATGCAAGCCGCCGACGAAGTCGGTGCACCGGTCATCTTGCAGGCCAGCGCGGGTGCGCGCAAGTACGCGGGCGAGCCCTTCATCAAACACCTGATTCAAGCCGCCGCCGAGCAGTGGCCACACATTCCTTTGGTCATGCACCAGGACCACGGCACCAGCCCCCATGTGTGCCAAGGCGCACTCAACCTGGGCTTTGGCTCGGTCATGATGGACGGCTCGCTGATGGAAGACGGCAAAACCCCGTCGAGCTTTGACTACAACGTCAACGTCACCCGCACCGTGGTCGAGATGGCCCACAAGATCGGTGCCACCGTCGAGGGCGAACTCGGCTGTTTGGGCAACCTGGAAACCGGTGAGGCCGGCGAAGAAGACGGCATCGGCGCCGTGGGCAAACTCGACCACAGCCAAATGCTCACCGACCCCGAAGAGGCCGCCACTTTCGTTAAAGCCACCCAGCTCGACGCCTTGGCCATTGCCATCGGCACCAGCCACGGCGCCTACAAATTCACCCGTGAGCCCACCGGCGACATCTTGGCCATCAGCCGCGTCAAAGACATCCACGCGCGCATCCCCAACACCCACTTGGTCATGCACGGCAGCTCCAGCGTGCCGCAAGACTTGTTGGCACAAATCAACCGCTTTGGCGGCCAAATGAAAACCACTTTTGGTGTGCCCGTGTCCGAGATCCAAGAAGCCATCAAACACGGTGTGCGCAAGATCAACATCGACACCGACATCCGCCTGGCCATGACCGGCGCGGTGCGCCAGTTCTTGTTCGAAAACCCCGACAAGTTCGACGCCCGCGAATGGCTCAAACCCGCGCGCGCCGCGGCCCAAGCCGTGTGCAAGCAGCGCTACTTGGAGTTCGGCTGCGAAGGCCAGGGCGCCAAGATCCAAGGCCACACCCTCAGTGTCATGGCCCAGCGTTACGCCAAAGGGGAGTTGGTGCAGGTGGTGAACTGAGATAATCGGTTCATGACTTCTGCACTGCACACCTCGGCCCTCACTTCCCTGCCTTTATTGGCCCGCGGCAAAGTTCGCGACAACTACGCCGTCGGTGACGACCGCATCCTCATGGTGGCCTCCGACCGCATCAGCGCGTTCGACGTCATCATGGGCGAGCCCATCCCCGGCAAAGGCGCTTTGCTCACCCGCCTGAGCTTGTTTTGGTTCGACCAACTCGGCCCCA
>CAZNWS010000064.1:0-7582 GCA_964576495.1 uncultured Hydrogenophaga sp.
AAGCGCTGGATCCGCAAAACATCCTGAATCCCGGCAAAATTTTCAGCTGATGGGCCCTACAATTACTTGTAGTTTTGACAGTTTATTCAACCCAACCCAGAACCTCACCATGACTCGAACAGCACTCACCTACCTTGCACCTTTGTCCTTCGCACTTCTCTTGACCGGTTGCGTTACGCCTGGGGGTGGCTTGGTCAGTTCTGGCTCCAAAACCGCGACCGCCGTCTCAGGCTCTGCCGCTGGTGCCAACAGCGATAACGCCAACAGCAGCCTCGAGCGTTGCGCCTCACCTTTGGGCACTTTGGCCGTCGACGATGGTCGCGGTAAAGAATGGTGGGGCAGCTTTGGTCGTGAGACCAATGTGACCACCATCGAGCCCTTGCTGCGCTTGGCGGTCCAACAATCGAATTGCTTTGTGATCACCTCGATCGGCAACAACAAGACCGAGAGCAAAATCTCCAGCATCACCGACAAGCAACGCAACTCGGGTGAATTTCGTGAAGGCTCGCGCCAACAAAAAGGGCAACGCGTGGCCGCCGACTACTACCTGGAGCCCTCCATCATCATCGACAACGATTCGGTGGGCCAACTCGCCGGATCCTTGGGGGGGTTACTCGGTTCGCGCAACCGCAATTTGGGCGTCTTGGCGGGCGCTCTCGAATCCAAATCGTCGGTGGTGACACTCACCCTGTTTGATATCCGCTCATCGGTGCAAATCGGCATCTCTGAAGGCAATTCCACCGCCACCAACTTTGGCGCCGCTGCCGCCATGTTCGGCCCCTCGGCTGCAGGCGGATTGGGCGGTTTTTCAAGAACTCCCGCAGGTAAAGCCACGGTCGCAGCATTCATGGACGCCTACAACAACTTGGTGGTTTCCTTGCGCAACTACAAAGCCCAAGAGGTCAAAGGCGGCTTGGGCAAAGGCGGAACGCTGAAAGTTGGCAACTGATCGGTTTGCCCCGTTTAAAAGCCCGCTGACCAGCGGGCTTTTTTATTTGCGCAAGCGCTCGATCAAACCGTTGAGTTCTTCGAGCGAACCGAACTGGATCGACAGCTCGCCCATCTCTTCGACACGACCGTGGCGCTTGACGCGTTTTTTCACGCGCACCTCGACCTCGGCGGTCAACAAGTCCGACAACTCTTCTTCCACGCGGCGGATGTCGCGTGACTTTTCTTTGGTCAACTTTTGTGGCGCCAAGCTGAATTCGGCTCCCAGCTTTTTCACGAAGCTTTCGGCTTCGCGCACGGACATTTTTTTCGCCACCACCTGCTGGGCCGCGGTGATTTGTGCCGCCTTGTCCAAAGACAACAAAGCACGTGCGTGGCCCATGTCGATGTCGCCGGCCATGAGCATGGACTGCACCGGTTCGGCCAACATCAACAAACGCAAGAGGTTGCTCGCCGCACTTCGCGAGCGGCCCACGGCTTGGGCGGCTTGTTCGTGCGTCAAACCGAACTCTTTGATCAAGCGCTGTAAACCTTGCGCCTCTTCCAGCGGGTTGAGGTCTTCGCGTTGGATGTTCTCGATCAAGGCCATCGCAGCGGCGGCCTCGTTGGGCACGTCGCGCACGAGCACCGGTACGTGCGTCAGACCGGCCAGGTGGCTGGCGCGAAAACGTCGCTCACCAGCGATGATTTCGTATTTGCCGGCGTTGGGGCCATCGTTGAGGCGGCGAACCAAAATCGGCTGCATGATGCCCTGCGCTTTGATGGACTCAGCCAACTCGTACAAAGCGCCTTCGTCCATGCGCGTGCGCGGCTGGTACATCCCGGCGACCATCTCACCCAGGGGCAGCTGGGAGGGAGCGGCCGGCTTGTCCTGTGCATCGGGCGAACTGGCTTGCGCCACGTTGGGGCCCAAGAGCGCTTCGAGTCCACGGCCGAGGCCTTTGGGTTTTTTGGTGACCATGTTCATGCTTTCAAAAAATCGGTGAATCGTCGATGACCTTCGGGCCAATCGCCCAAGCCGCTGTCGGCGTTGATGTGTCCGTAGGGGCCCAAGACCCAGTGCTCGCTGCCCCAATCGGCGGCCAGTTGCGCAGCGCGCTCGGCGCTGCAAAACGGGTCGTTCTGGCTGCTGACCAACACGCTGCGAAAAGGCAAAGCAGCGCGGACGATCGGGCGCCAGCTGCGCAAATGCTCAATCTCTTGTGAGCGCTCACTGTCGCCCGGCGCCACCAAAAATGCGGCTTTGACCCGGTCGACGTGTTTTGAGTGTGCCGCCCAAGCCGCCACCTGCAAACAGCCCAAGCTGTGCGCCACCATGGCCACCGGCCCCGTGCAAGACAAGACCACCTCTTCGAGCCGAGCGATCCAGTCGCCGCGTTTGGGCGCAAGCCAATCGTGTTGCTCGACGCGCGTGTAGCCGTGCAAAGCTTCCCAACGGCTTTGCCAATGCAAAGGCCCGCTGTTTTGCCAGCCCGGCAAGATCAACACATGACTCGCCGACATGCTCACATCTTTTGGATGCGCTGCACCATCTCGTTGGCAAACGCCACGAAGGCTTGGCTACCTTTGGCTGCCGGGTCGAACACCACGCCCGGCAAACCGTAGCTGGGTGCTTCGGCCAAACGGACGTTGCGTGGGATGACCGCATCAAAAACTTTGTCGCCAAAGTGGGCCTTGAGCTGGTCGCTCACCTGCAGTTGCAAGGTGATGCGCGGATCGAACATGACGCGCAACAAGCCGATGATTTGCAAATCGGGGTTCAGGTTGGCGTGCACCTGCTTGATGGTGTTGACCAAATCGGTCAGGCCCTCGAGCGCGAAGTATTCGCATTGCATGGGGACGATGACCCCGTGTGCCGAGCACAGACCGTTGAGGGTCAACATGGACAAGCTCGGCGGGCAGTCGATCAAGACGAAATCGTATTGGTCCAGCACGTTCGACAACGCTTGTTTGAGCCGTTTCTCGCGGCGCTCCAAGTCCACCAACTCCACCTCGGCACCCGCGAGTTCGCGGTTGGCGCCCAACACGTGGTAACGGCATGACTCCGACCAAACCGCGGCCTCTGCGATGGTCGCAGACTCCAGCAACACGTCGTATACCGAGAGCTTCATTTCACGCTTGTCGATGCCCGAACCCATGGTCGCGTTGCCTTGGGGGTCCAAGTCCACCATCAAAACACGCTGACCAATGCTGGCCAGACCAGCAGCCAAATTGACCGTGGTGGTGGTTTTACCGACGCCGCCTTTTTGGTTGGCGATACAAAATATTTTGGCCATGTGCTGTAGATCCTCTGCCCCCGAGTTTACGTGACTTGCTCAGGCCGCCTTTTTGGGGGGTCGCATCCACACCACGCAGCGCTCCGCATCCAATCCTGGCACTTGCAAAGGTTCCACGTGAAACACCTCGGCCAAAGCGGGCAAAGCGGCCATTTCTTCGGCAGGCAACTTGCCCTTCATGGCCATCCAAAACCCATGAGGCAGCAAAGCCTCGGCCGACCAGTTCACAAAATCGGGTAGCGAGGCAAAGGCGCGCGAAGCCACCACATCAAACCCCTCCCCCGCTTCGGCCTTGAGCGACTCCACCCGCGCGTGCAATCCACGCAAGTTGGGCAAGGTCAAACTGGCCGAGACCTGCTGGACGAAAGCCGCTTTCTTGGCCACCGTGTCCACACAAGTGATCTGCCATTGGGGCATGACGATGGCCAAGACGACACCCGGCAAACCGCCGCCCGACCCCACATCCAATAGCTTGCCCTGCCCCAAAGCCATGGCTTCAAGCTGGGCGCGAAGGGGCAACACCACCGACAAGCTGTCGAGCAAATGGTGGGTCAGCATTTCGTCCGACGAACGCAAGGCCGTCAGGTTGTAGACCTTGTTCCACTTCTGGATGAGGGCCATGTAAGCCAACAAAGCCTCCACCTGGGAAGGCAACAAATCCAAGTTCAGACTCTTGAGCCCCGCCTCTAGGACGGCGCGCTCATGGGCGCCGCTCACGACTGCACCTCGGGCGTTGGGGTTTTGGCAAAACCCTTGAAGCCACCCTTCTTCAAATGGATGAGCAAGAGCGAGATGCTGGCGGGCGTGATGCCGCTGATGCGGGACGCCTGACCCAGGGTTTCGGGCCGGTGTTTGGCCAACTTTTGGCGCGCCTCGAAGGACAAAGCACCCACAGCCATGTAGTCCAAATCCGGCGGGAGCTTCATGTTTTCGTGGTTCGATGCCCGCTCCACCTCGTCCTTTTGCCGCTCGATGTAGCCGGAGTACTTGGCCGCAATCTCCACCTGCTCCAAGATGGCCTCGGCTTGTTCACCCCAGGTTTCACGTGAAACACCTTGGTCGACAGCATGCTTACCACCGTCCAAAGACATGAGGTCGGCATAAGACACGCCGGGGCGACGCAGCAAATCGAACAGGTTGTACTCCCGCTCAATGGCCTTGCCCAACACACGAACCGACTCCGACTCGGGCAGGTTCCGCGGGTTCACCCAGACCGACTTGAGTCGCTCTGTTTCACGTGAAACAGCGTCGCGCTTGCGGCAGAAGGCATCCCATTGGGCATCGCCCACCAAACCCATGCGGCGCCCTGCTTCGGTCAGGCGGGCATCGGCGTTGTCCTCGCGCAGCTGCAAACGGAACTCAGCCCGGCTGGTGAACATGCGGTAAGGCTCGGTCACGCCCTGCGTCACCAAGTCGTCAACCAAGACACCCAAATAGGCTTGGTCACGGCTGGGCAACCAAGGCGCCTCACCGCGACACTGCAAAGCGGCATTCACGCCTGCGAACAAGCCTTGGGCTGCCGCCTCTTCGTAGCCGGTGGTGCCGTTGATCTGACCGGCAAAGAACAGGCCCCGGATCTGGCGCGTCTCGAAGCTGTTCTTCAAAGAGCGCGGGTCAAAGTAGTCGTACTCAATGGCGTAGCCCGGGCGCAAGATGTGGGCGTTTTCCATGCCGGCCATGCTGCGCACCAAGGCGTACTGGATGTCAAACGGTAGGCTGGTGGAGATGCCGTTGGGGTAAATCTCGTGGGTGGTCAGGCCCTCGGGCTCTAAGAAAATCTGGTGGCTGTCTTTGTCGGCAAAGCGATTGATCTTGTCTTCCACGCTCGGGCAATAGCGCGGCCCCACCCCTTCGATCTTGCCAGTGAACATGGGACTGCGGTCAAAACCGGAGCGGATGATGTCGTGGGTGCGCTCATTGGTGTGGGTGATCCAGCACGGCACTTGACGGGGATGCATGTCGGCCCGGCCCATGACGCTGAACACTGGCACAGGACGGTCGGCGGTGTCTGAGCCGGGCATGCCGTCGCCGGGTTGTTCGGTGCATTGGGAATAGTCGATGCTGCGCCCATCGATGCGCGGGGGTGTGCCGGTTTTCAGGCGCCCCTGGGGCAGCTTCAATTCTTTGAGCCGCGCCGACAAACTCACGGCCGGCGGATCGCCAGCCCGACCGGCGGCGTAGTTGTTCAAGCCCACATGGATCTTGCCGTCCAAGAACGTACCGGCCGTGAGCACGACCGTGCGGCTTCGGAAGCGAATGCCCACTTGCGTGACAGCGCCCACCACACGGTCACCTTCGACCATCAGGTCGTCCACGGCCTGTTGGAACAGCCACAGGTTCGGCTGGTTTTCCAAGACGCGGCGGATGGCGGCTTTGTACAAAATGCGGTCGGCTTGTGCCCGGGTGGCACGCACGGCCGGACCTTTGCTGCTGTTGAGGATGCGAAATTGAATGCCACCCTCATCGGTGGCCAGGGCCATGGCCCCGCCCAAGGCATCGACTTCTTTGACCAAATGGCCTTTGCCAATGCCGCCGATGGACGGGTTGCAGCTCATTTGCCCCAAGGTCTCAATGTTGTGAGTTAACAACAAAGTACGACAGCCCATGCGGGCCGAGGCCAAAGCCGCCTCGGTGCCGGCATGACCACCGCCGACAACGATCACATCAAATTCTTCGGGATACAACATGAGCTAAGCGGGCAGGACCCGTCCTAAGTAGGCGCAACCCGCGCCGGGGTGGCCATTGATGGCCCTGTGCACAAAGCAAGGAAGCAAGCGCGGTATTTTAGCGGCGGGGCCTCCAGCGCGGTGGCAAAGGCACAATGCGACATGAACTTCGAATGTCGCCCCCACTGTGCGGCCTGCTGCATTGCGCCCTCCATCAGCAGCCCCATGCCCGGCTTGCCGAACGGTAAACCCGCGGGCATGCCTTGCCCACATTTGGATGCCGATCTTCGCTGCGCCTTGTTCGGACGGCCCGAGCGGCCCGCGGTGTGTGGCTCTTTGCAGCCTCAAGAAACCATGTGCCGCCGCGATGCCGCATCGGCCATGCAGTGGCTGAACGAACTCGAGCGGCTGACCCAGCCAGATCCAACTTGACAGTTATCAAGCCAACACCCCCAAAATAGATATCCAATGGTGGTTTTTCACTCGGGAGTATTCACATGAACAAAAACGTCGGCGGTCTTGACCGCACCATCCGCATCATCGTGGGCTTGGCTTTGATCGCCGCCGCCGCCACCGGCACCATTGGCCTGTGGGGTTGGGTGGGTGTGGTGCCCTTGCTGACCGGTGCCATGGGCTGGTGCCCGCCCTACGCCTTGCTCGGGTTGAACACCTGCTCGGTCAAACAACCCGATTGAGCTTGGCCGCTCAGTAGATGGGCGGCTGACCTTCGGGTCGGGTTTTGAAGCGGCGATGCGGCCAATAATATTGAGCCGGCATCTCGCGGATGTAGCCCTCCAAACGGGCGTTCATTTCACGAACGTCCTGTTCTTCGTTGCCCGTGGGGTAGTTGTCCCACACCGGCAACAAACGCACGGTGTAACCACCCCAAGTCAAGCGGGTGAGCAGCGTCATGACCGGTGCTTGGCCCATGGCCGACAAACGCGGCAAGGCGGGCACGGTCGCCGTGGACACACCAAAGAAATTCACAAAGATAGATTGGGGTCGACCCAAATCCATGTCAGGCGAGAAATGCAACAAGCCGCCATGACGCAAAGCCTTCAACAAAGGCCGCACACCTTGGTGCCTGGGGGCCAATGCTGCGCCAAAGCGCGTGCGACCGGCGTTCATCCAGCGCTCCAACCACGATTTTCTCTGGCGCGAGTAGCTCACCGTCCAAGGCCGCTTCACACGGCTGCTCAGCCACAGGCCACCCGCATCCAGTCCCATGAAATGCGGAACAAAAACGACACGGGGTTCTTCGCCTTGCAGGGAAGATAAGTCGCCTTCAAAGCGGATGCGGCGATCCAAGGTCGACAAGGGGGCGTGCCACAACCAAAGTCGGTCAAACAACGTGCAACCAAAGCACACAAAGTTGACCATGAGCCACCAAGCCCGTTGGGGCACCGGGCGATCGGGAAAACACACCGACAAATTGCGCCAAGCCACGCGCCGCCGATCGACAGCAAAGACGAGCAAAGCCAAGCCTGTCAACAAGCCCAAGAAGCGAAACAGCCACAAGGGCAACACGGCAAACACCATCATGGAAAAGCTAGGGCCCAAGACCAAACAAAGTGGCCCATTATCGCAAAGCGAATCCGCTCACACAGGGCTGTCGATGCGGATCCACGTGGTCTTGGTCTCTGAATACTTGTCAAACGCGTGCAGCGACTTGTCGCGCCCCACCCCGCTTTG
>CAZNWS010000065.1:0-7032 GCA_964576495.1 uncultured Hydrogenophaga sp.
GTCCAGGATTGTGATTCCTGTTGTCGTGGGTTCGAGCCCCATCAGCCACCCCAACGTTTCCAATACAGCAAAGGCCCTTCGGGGCCTTTTTTGTTGTCATTCAACGCCGCTTGGCCCCGCCTACAATGGCGAACATGAAAATCCTCATCTCCAACGACGACGGTTACACCGCGCCCGGTATCGTCGCTTTGTACGAAGCCCTCAAAGGCTTAGCCGATGTGGAGGTGGTGGCCCCTGAGCACAACAACAGCGCCAAGTCCAACGCCTTGACGCTGCATTCCCCGCTGTACGTGCACACGGCGCCCAACGGGTTTCGTTACGTCAACGGCACGCCCGCCGATTGTGTGCACATCGCTTTGACGGGTTTGCTCGGTTACCGCCCCGACCTGGTGGTCTCGGGCATCAACAACGGCGCCAACATGGGCGACGACACCATCTATTCCGGCACGGTGGGCGCGGCCATGGAAGGCTATTTGTTCGGCATCCCCGCCATGGCTTTTTCGCAAACCCAAAAGGGTTGGCAACACCTGGACGCCGCCGCGCAACAAGCCGCTCAATTGGTGGCCCGTTTGTTGCCCACCTTGCCAGGCCAGCCCCAAGGGGCGGCCCACGGCGCGGAACCTTGGTTGCTCAACGTCAACTTGCCCAATGTGGCGCCACAGGATTTCAAAGGTTTCAAAGTGGCCCGTTTGGGCCGCCGCCACGCGGCCGAATCGGTCATCGTTCAAGAGAACCCGCGCGGCGAGAAAATGTATTGGATCGGCAATGCTGGTGCGGCCAAAGACGATGCCGAGGGCACCGACTTCCACGCCACCTTGCAAGGTTATGCCACCATCACGCCCTTGCAGATTGACCTGACCGACCACGATCGCTTGCCGTACTGGGCTCCCTTGGCCAGCACCTTGTCGGGGGGGGCATGAAGCCAAACACGCCCAAGCCCAGACCAGGGTTTCCGGCCCGTTTGAACACCGCGCCGGTCCAACCCAAACCCTTGCACGCGGCACAAGCCATGCGTGTGCCTGCACCGCCGCTGAGCACCGCCAAAGTGAATGTCTCGCCCATGACGCACCGCGTGCACACCAGCGGTGTGGGCATGGACTCGCAAGCCATTCGCTTCAGGATGGTCCAAAAAATCCAAGCCCAGGGCATGACAGATGCTCGGGTCGCCGATGCTTTGCGTGCGGTTGAGCGCCATCGTTTCGTTGACTCGGCCTTGGTGCCCCAAGCCTACGAAGACACCAGTTTGCCGATTGGTTTGGGGCAAACCATCTCCAAACCCAGCGTGGTTGCGCGGATGATGGCGCTGCTGTGCGAAGGGCGTACCGGCCCGTTGGGACGGGTGATGGAAATCGGCACCGGTTGCGGCTACCAAGCGGCCTTGCTCAGCCACATCGCTCGAGAGGTCTACAGCATCGAGCGTTTGCGCGGTTTGCACGACAAAGCCCGTGAGAACTTGCGCCACTTCCGCTTGCCCAACGTGCACCTGATTTTGGGCGATGGCATGTTGGGCTTTCCTACGGGCGCTCCCTACAGCGCCATCATCAGCGCCGCCGGTGGTTTGTCCATTCCGCAGGCTTGGGTGGACCAGTTGGCGGTGGGCGGGCGTTTGGTGGCGCCGGCCGAATCTGGGCAAGGACAACAGAACTTGGTGGTGATCGACAAAACCGAAGCGGGCTTGGTGCGCACCGTGCTCGAGCCGGTGCTGTTTGTGCCTCTAAAATCGGGTGTTTCTTGAGAGATCCAACCATGAATGAGTCGGTGAACAACACGATGCGCTGGCGCCTGAGTGGCCTGTGCTTGGCAATGGCGGTCGCTTGGGTGAGCACGGCTTGCACCACCCAGCGCGTGACCAAACCCGCCCCCGTGGTGGACCGATCGGCTCCGGTGGCTGGTTTCAAGCGATCCAGCCAACCCGATCAACCGGGTTTTTACACCGTGCGGCCGGGTGATACGCTCTACCGCATCGGCTTGGACACGGGCCAAGGTTGGCGCGACCTGCAGTTGTGGAACGCCATCAACGACCCCAACAGCATCGAAGTGGGGCAGGTCATTCGCGTGGCGCCGCCACCGGGCACCAGCGTCACGCCGGTTGCGTCTGGGCCTGTGACCACAAGACCGATGGACCCCGCTCCGGCCGCGCAGCCTCCTGCGGCCAGCGCGCCGGGTGTGGCCAACCTGTTCAGCGCAGTCTGGCCGGCCAATGGCCCAGTCACGGTGGCGTTTGATGAAAACAAAAACAAAGGCATTTCCATTGCCGGCAAGGCCGGTGATCCGATCGTGGCCGCCGCCGACGGTCGGGTGGTGGTGGCCGGTGCGGTGATCCGTGGCTTGGGCAATTTGGTCGTGCTGCAACACCCCAATGGCTTCTTGACCGCGTACGCGCACAACCAAACCCTGTTGGTCAAAGAAGACCAAACCGTGCGCCAAGGTCAACGCATCGCCACCATGGGCAGCAGCGACAGCGACACGGTTCGCTTGCATTTCGAGGTTCGCCGCCAAGGCAAGCCGGTCGACCCCGTGGCTTTTCTGCCCAAACGTTGAAGCCCCATTCATGAGCGATGTGTTTCCAGAGGATGCCCTCTGCGTAGAGTCCTTGGACATCGAGGCGCAGGGCATTGCCCATCGCGCTGACGGCAAGGTGGTGTTCATCGAAGGCGCGTTGCCCTTTGAGATGGTCAACACCAGCGTGCACCGCAAAAAGAACAACTGGGAAGCCGGTGTGGTCACGGCCATTCACCGCGAATCTTCCCAACGTGTGCGCCCCGGTTGCACAAATTTCGGTTTGCACGCGGGCGCTTGCGGCGGCTGCAAGATGCAGCACCTGCACAGCAGCGCCCAAGTGGCCATCAAGCAGCGTGTGCTCGAAGACAACCTGTGGCACTTGGCCAAGGTCAAGGCTCAAACCCTGTTGCGCCCGATCGAAGGGCCGACCTGGGGCTACCGCTACCGGGCCCGGTTGTCGGTGCGCTTCGTCGTCAAAAAGGGCGAGGTGCTGATCGGTTTCCACGAACGCAAAAGCCGCTACATCGCCGACATGCGCACCTGCGAGGTGTTGCCGCCGCACGTGAGTGCCCTGTTGGTGCCCTTGCGCGAGCTGATCTTCAGCATGGACGGACGCGAGACCTGCCCGCAAATTGAGCTGGCCTGTGGCGACGACGTGACGGCCTTGGTTTTGCGCCACATGGAGGCCTTGAGTGAGGCCGATGTGAAGCGCTTGCGCGACTTTGCGCAGTTGCACGGGGTGCAGTGGTGGACCCAATCCAAAGGCCCCGACACGGTGCGTTTGTTGGACGAGGGCGGCCCGGTCTTGTGCTACCGCTTGCCCGAATTTGGCATCACCATGCCGTACAAGCCCACCGACTTCACGCAAGTTAACCCGCACATCAACCGTGTGCTGGTGTCGCGCGCGCTGCGCTTGCTCAAGGCCGAGCGCCAAGACCGTGTCATCGATTGGTTTTGTGGTTTGGGCAACTTCACCTTGCCCTTGGCCACCCAAGCCGGTGAGGTGCTGGGCATTGAAGGCAGCGACACCATGGTGCGCCGCGCCACCGACAACTGGGGCTTGAACCAGGCCCAGCGCAGCGACCCCTTGGCGCCCACTTCGTTCGTGGCGCGCAACCTGTTTGAGATGACGCCCGAGCAGCTCATGGCCGATGGCGTGGCCGACAAATGGTTGGTCGATCCTCCGCGCGAAGGCGCGTTCGCCTTGGCCAAAGCCTTGGCCGATTTGCACGCCGACCCCGCGCGCCGAGGCGCGTGGACGCCGCCGCAGCGCATCGTGTATGTGAGCTGCAACCCCGCCACCTTGGCCCGCGATGCCGGTTTGTTGGTCCACAAAGCGGGCTACCGTTGCACGGCGGCTGGTGTGGTGAATATGTTCCCGCACACCGCGCACGTGGAGAGCATCGCGGTGTTCGAGTGGACCGGCTTGGATGGCGAAGACGTGGGCTTTGACACCGAGACAGCCTCGCTGACCGAGCACTGAGCAACAAAAAGCCACCCGAAGGTGGCTTTTTGTTGGGGGTCAAGAGCGCTTATTCGCGGTCGCCGCCAAAGATGCCCAACAGGGCCAAGAGGCTCTGGAAAACGTTGAAGAGGCTCAAATACACACCCAAGGTGGCGCTGATGTAGTTGGTTTCACCACCGTCCACGATGCGCTTCAAGTCGTGCAGCAAGAACAGGCTGAACACCACGATGGCCAAGGTGGCGATGACCGCGGTGAAGGCCGTGCTGGCCACAAAGACGTTGATGACCGCGCCAACCATGATGGCCAATGCGCCGATGAACAACCATTGGCCCATTTGCGACAGATCGCGCTTGATGACCATGGACAGGTTGGACATCACAAAGAAGATGAAGGCTGTGCCGCCAAAGGCCGTCATGATCAGGTCGGTGCCATTCTTGAAGCCCAAGACCATGGCCAGCATGCGCGAGAGCATCAGGCCCATGAAGAAGGTGAAGGCCAACAGCACGGGCACGCCGGCGGCAGAGTTTTTGGTTCTTTCGATGGCAAACATGAAGCCAAAAGCGCCGCCCAAAAACACGATCAAGCCCAAAAAGCCGGTCAGGCCGGCAGTGATGCCGGTTTGCACGCCGATCCAGGCGCCCAGCACGGTGGGGATCATGGACAAGGCGAGCAGACGGTAGGTGTTGCTCAGGACTTTGTTGCGCTGTGCGCCTTGGCTGGCCACAGTGCCAAAGCGGCCGCTGGTGGGGATGTGGTCGTTCATGGCGAAACTCCTAGGGTTAATTGTCACAAGTCTCGATGAGACTGTGCGGCATCTATTATGCTTAGCCGTCCATCGATTGCAGGTTTCGATGCCTGATTTTAGGAAAAGTTCATGAAAAACAAACCCTTTTTGGAGCTGGCCGACGTCAAGCTCATCGCCGCCGCCGCCGAGGCCGAAGCCCTGAAAAACCAATGGCCCGTCACCATCGCCATCGTTGACGATGGCGGCCACTTGCTGTGGCTGCAGCGCTTGGACGGCGCGGCCGCCGTGTCGGCTCACATTGCGCCGGCCAAGGCTCATACGGCGGCCTTGGGGCGTCGCGAAAGCAAGGTCTACGAAGACGTCATCAACCAAGGCCGCACATCTTTCTTGAGCGCTCCGGCGATCGAAGGTTTGCTCGAAGGCGGCGTGCCCATCATGAAAGATGGCCAGTGCATCGGTGCGGTGGGTGTGAGCGGTGTGAAATCCCCCGAAGACGCCCAAATCGCCCGTGCGGGGATTGCCGCTTTGGGTCTTTGACCTCTTGGGCCTTCGGGCCCCGTCCCTAAACAAGAGTCCACGCCGATGTTGAGTCGGCGTGGATTTTTTTGTTTTGGGTATGTCAAACCCATGATGCACCGCAACAAAAAAAGCTATCAAGGGTATAGAAACAAGCAAAAAATTCAGGGCAAACCCTAGGTTAGACTTCATTTGTTGCCTCAAAAGGCACCGATTTTTTTAACTCTGTCAATAGGAAATACCATGTCTTTGATCAACACCGAAGTCCCCGCATTCAGCACCACCGCCTACCACCAAGGCAAGTTTGTGCCCGTCACCGAAGCCAGCTTCAAAGGCGAATGGTCCGTCGTGATCTTCATGCCCGCTGCGTTCACTTTCAACTGCCCCACCGAAGTGGAAGACGCTGCTGACAACTACGCCGAATTCCAGAAAGCCGGTGCCGAGGTCTACATCGTGACCACCGACACCCACTTCTCGCACAAGGTCTGGCACGAGACTTCGCCTGCCGTGGGCAAGGCCCAGTTCCCCTTGGTGGGCGACCCAACCCACACCCTGAGCCGCGCGTTTGGCGTGCACATCGAAGAAGAAGGCTTGGCTTTGCGCGGTACCTTCATCATCAACCCCGAAGGCAAGATCAAGACCATGGAAGTGCACGACAACAGCATCGCCCGTGACGTCAAAGAAACCTTGCGCAAGCTCAAAGCCGCTCAATTCGTGGCCAAGAACCCAGGCCAAGTCTGCCCCGCCAAGTGGAACGAAGGCGCCAAGACCCTGACCCCTTCTTTGGACCTGGTCGGCAAGATCTGATCGCCCCCGCGCGATAGGCAGTACCGCTGCCTCATGGGCTCAGAGGGCCCATGCACCAGCGGCATTGAACGCCCCTTTTTTGAATTCACCCGGAGTTTCCGATGCTCGACAACGCCCTGCAAAACCAGCTGCAAACCTACCTTGGCATGCTCAAGGCCCCCATTCGCCTGATCGCTTCGCTAGACGGCAGCGAGAAGGCGCAAGAGATGCGCACCTTGTTGGAGCAAATCGCCGCTTTATCCGATAAGGTCACTTTCGACGCCAGCGGACAAGACGCACGCCGGCCTTCGTTTGTGATCGCCCGCGAAGGTGAGCAGCGCGGTGTGCGCTTCGCCGCCATTCCTTTGGGTCACGAGTTCACCTCCTTGGTCTTGGCCTTGCTCTGGACCGGCGGTCACCCGCCCAAGGTTGAAGCCGATGTGCTCGACCAAATCAAGGCCCTGGACACCCAACTCGACCTCGAGGTCTACATGTCCTTGTCGTGCCACAACTGCCCCGACGTGGTGCAGGCCGCGACCTTGATGACCATCTTCAACCCCAAGATCAACGCCACCATCGTCGACGGCGGCCTGTTCCAAGCCGAGGTTGAGCAGCGCCAAGTCATGGCCGTGCCCATGGTCTTCTCCAACGGCGAGATGTTCGGCTCGGGCCGCATGAGCCTGGAAGAAATTTTGGCCAAGCTCGATACCGGCGCGGCCAGCCGAGAAGCCGAGAAGCTCAACGCCAAAGACCCGTTTGATGTGCTCATCGTCGGCGGTGGTCCTGCTGGCGCAGCCGCGGCCGTTTACGCCGCTCGCAAAGGCATTCGCGTGGGCGTGGCCGCTGAGCGTTTTGGTGGCCAAGTCAACGACACCATGGCCATCGAAAACTACATCTCCGTGCTCGAGACCAACGGCCCCAAATTGGCCGCCGAGATGGAAGCCCAAGTGCGCCACTACGAAGTGGACATCATGAACCTGCAGCGCGCCGACAAGCTGATCCCCGCGACACAGCCCGG
>CAZNWS010000065.1:7221-7546 GCA_964576495.1 uncultured Hydrogenophaga sp.
TACTGCCCCCACTGCGACGGCCCCTTGTTCAAAGGCAAGCGCGTGGCGGTGATCGGTGGTGGCAACTCGGGTGTTGAAGCCGCCATCGATTTGGCCGGCATCGTCTCGCACGTGACCTTGATCGAGTTCGCCGACACCCTCAAGGCCGATGCCGTCTTGGTCAGCAAGCTCAAGAGCCTGCCCAACGTGACCATCCACACCAACGCCCAAACCACCGAAATCACCGGTGCTGCGGGCCAGGTCAATGGCTTGCGCTACAAAGACCGCGTCAACGGCCAAGAACACCTGATTGCGCTCGAAGGCGTCTTTGTGCAAATCGGCCTGG
>CAZNWS010000066.1:0-7526 GCA_964576495.1 uncultured Hydrogenophaga sp.
CCACGGAACACATCGCCGTACAAACGGAAGAACATTTGTGCCGCATGCACGATGGCGTCTTGGTCTTCGGGGCGCTCAATGCTGCCCATGAGCGACTCAAAATGGTCGGTGTGCTCCAAGTCCAAGGTGCCGTGTGAGCGCAAATAACTGAACGCCGCATCGGGCAAGGCCAAAGCCGACTGAATGGCATCGGCGGCCATCAAGGCCAAGGACACGCTGGTGCCTTCGAGCACGTGCACCATGCCAAAAAAGCCCAAGGGGTTGCCGCGCGCGATGGTGTCGTAAGCGTAAGCGACCATCAACTCGGTGGCCGGCGCGGGCTGGCTGTGTTCGGCTTGGCTGCGGTCGCCGCCGCAGGCCACGATGTCGTCCAAAATCCACGCCTCGTGTCCGGTTTCTTCTTCGATGTACTCGTTCAAAGGCTCGATCAACCACGCGTGGTGTGCCGGCAGGGCATCGCGCGTGGCGCGCAACAAGGGCACGGTGTGCTTGACGTGGTGGTAGGCCTCTTGCAAAAAGGCCATGTAGCTCTCGCGCGTGACCGTGCCGTTGAGCGCGGCTTGGATGATGGGTGCACTCAGCAATGACTGGCGGTGGGGTTGTGAATCGGTGACGAGTCGTTGGAAAAAGCTCATGGCGTATCCTCTGAAAGTGATGAAAGAAACCCCAGCGCGTGGGCGTGGGCTTGGAGAATGGCCGATCGCTGCGGCCGGCCGTTGGTCGTGCTCATGCCCGTGTTGGGAGAAAAAGCGTGTTCGGCGCGCACCCATTGGCACAACTGCGCGTAATCGGGCAATTGCTGGTTGGCGGCTTGAACAGCCGCTTCGATCTGACTGGGGCTCACGGCTTCGCTCATGGGCCAAATGACGGCACTGAGTTGGGCCTGTCCGTCGCCAAAGACCACCGCTTCGCGCACCACCGGGCTGGCGCGCAGCACCGTCTCGACCCACTCGGGGGAAACGTTGCGACCAAACGAAGTGATGAGCACATTTTTTTTACGCCCCTCGATGAACACAAAACCGTCCTCATCGATGCGAGCCAAATCTCCGGTGGGCCATTCTTCAGGCATGGCGGTCTCGTCGCCCAAATAGCCCAACATCAAGCTGCCCTGCACCCACAACTCGCCATCGCTGGCCAAACGCAAGCGCACATGAGGCAAGGGTCGGCCCACGCTACCGGCGCGGCTGGCGCCGGGTAGGTTCAAGCATTGCACCGAAGCGCCTTCAGACAAACCATAGCCTTCGAACACCGGTAGACCTAAAGCCTCTGCAGCCAAGACCAGCGACGCACCCACAGAAGCCCCGCCGACGGCGACCATGCGCAAGCTGGTGGGCAGCGGGACGGTGCCTGTGGCCAGCAGGGCACACCAAGCGCGCAGCATTTGCGGTAAAAGCACAACGCTGTTCGGCTGGTGACGCAAGACCGCTTGATGAAATCGGACGATGTCAAATCCGCTGGCGCCTTGCCAACCCAATTCGGCCAAGGGCAAAGTGATGAGGTCCGCGCCGGCGGCCCGCGCGGCACGCACCCCCGCGACATGCTCCAGCAACACCGCAAAGGGCAAGGCGTTGAGGTGGCGTTCGATACCCAGTGGTGCCATGGCTTGTGCCAAAGCATGTGCCACGATGTCCATGGAAGACTCGCTCAAACACACGCCTTTGGGTGCGCCGGTGGTGCCCGAGGTGAAGGTGATGGTTTGGGTGCCCGTTGGTGTAGCCACCGCTGGGGTGTTCAAGCGCACGACACACAGGTCTTCACCCAGTACCGAAACAGGCACTGGGTTGGCTTCGGGCCAGATCGGTAACACATGGGGCAGGACCACCAAGGTATCGACACCCGCACGGGCCACCGCATGGCGCATCTGTGCGGGTGTGAAAAACAAAGGCAGCGGCACATGGATCCAGCCATGAGCGCGCGCCCAATCGTCCAAGACCAAGGCCGCGGGGGTGTTGTCCAGCACAGAAGCCAGGACGCGCATTCCAGGCTCTTTCAAAGCCGCCGGCAAGGTGGTCAGCGCGTCGGTCCAAGACGCATCGGTCCAATGGGCGTTGGCGGTGATCAAACCCATGGTCAAGCGCCTCCCACCAGGCGGGGCCGCAAACGCGTGGTTTGGGCCAAGGCGACGGCCAATACCACGGGTTCGTGTTCGTAATAGCTGCCCCAATCGTGGGCACGATCACCCAAGCGTTCGGGATCGGCCACACCCAGAGCCAATGGGGCAATGCCCATGCGCAAAAACAAATGGCGCAACTCTCGTGTGACCGTACTCACCACCCAATGCACACCTTGCTGACCCAACCAGCGACCCAACTCGGCCATCATGCGACGCCCTTCACCAGGCCTCAAAGCCACCAAATGCGCCACCTCGACCATGTCGCGGCGGGCTGTTTGGGTGGCATGCATCCCCAGCAGCACTTGCTCCACGGGGCTGTCCAAATACCGCTCCAAGAACAGGGGCTCGAGCGCGGCGCAGCGGTAACCCACGGCCGCCACCAAGGCACCTTGGGCATCACGCAAAGCCAGCAGGACAGGGGCAAATTCGGTGATGTGAGCGCCGTAGCGCTCGGCATAAATGCCTTGCACGAAAGCTTGAACCTCGCCTCGACCCGGCGTCTGTCGACCATAGACGGACAAACCACCGGACGCCGCTTGAACGGGCCCATCGCCCAACGCATTCAAACAAGCCAACATGACCACCCCTTTCCACTTGGTATGGGGTCATCTTGAAGAACTTGAATTAAAGCTAAATTAAGCGCCCTACTCCAAACCCAATTCTTTTAAGGCGGGTAAAACGGCCTGTGCCGCCCTTTCGCCTAGGGCAATGGCTTCGGCACCCCGATGAAAGTCCAGCAACCCCATGTCACCCAAACGCGGGGCAATCACCACCTCCGGGGGCTCGCCAGCCATGCGGCTGCGCGCGATGCGCGACTGCATGACGTTGATGCTCGAGGTGATGACCTCCAGCATCGACGGGGTGTTCAAGGGTGTTGGAGCCGTCAATTGGCGTCGAGAGAAATCGGTGTTGAGGTCAACGGCGATCACGATGTCGGCCCCCATGGCACGCGCCAATGACACCGGAACAGGGTTGACCAAAGCCCCATCCACCAACCAACGCCCGTCTTGGAGCACCGGCGTGAACATGCCAGGTAGGGCGATGGAGGCGCGCACCGCATCCACCGTGGGGCCCGAACGTAGCCAGACCTCGGTGCCCGTGGCCATGTCGGTGGCCACGGCACCATAAGGCATGTCCAAACGTTCAATCGGCCCTGGTGCGAGTTCGTCACTCAAAAAGCGCATCAGGCGCTCCCCTTTGAAGACTCCCCCCGACAGGCGAAAGTCCATCAGGCTCCAGACCTGTTTGACGCCCATGGACAGCACCCAATCGTCCAGACGATCAAACTTCCCCGCTGCGTAACTGGCGCCCACCAGGGCACCGATGGAGGTGCCACACACCAAATCGGGGCGAATGCCCGCGGCCGTCAAAGTGCGCAACACGCCGATGTGCGCCCAACCTCTGGCCGCGCCACTGCCCAGGACCAAACCCAATCGAGGTCGTCTGATTGCTGGCATACCATCCCTCTGAAATTCAAATAACCCCATTGTGCACAGCACAAGGAAATGTCTAACCCCAGGGGCAATGGACTAAACGGTATAAAACGGCATGGCTATTTTGAAACGGGTATGGATGGGGTCTGTGTGGCTGGTCACGGCATGGCTGTCCATGCCATCGCTTGCGCTCGAGCTCAGCGACGTGGCCCGCGAGGGAGAACTTCGATTTTTGGCCGAGCGCCCCGACCCTGGCGCTTATCGTTACCAATCGCAAGTCCACATCACCCCCGAGAGCCTGGTCAGTGGGGTGGCGAACCTCAATACCTGCCACCACGCGCTGGACCCCAACGCGCGCATCGTGATCCAATTCAACCCCGAGCGCGTTCAGCACATCCGCATCGCCTCCTTTGAGGGCATGGCCGATGCCGCGGTGAAGGGCCACAAAGTCGAGCTGCAAGATGTGCAGCGGGGTGCGTCGATTTGCATCGACCTGCGCTCGCGGGTTTTGGATGAGCAAAGCCCTGGTCAATGGCGACTTCGCGCGGGACCTTTGATGCGCCGGTATCTGGATGGCTATTTGCCCATGCAAGCCCAGTTGCAGGTGCAGTGGCCCGAAGGTTTATTGAGGGTGGCCTCACAAGAGCCCAACAACCAAGCGGGTTCTCAGTTGAACACACGCAGCAATGGCGCCACATGGCAACTGACTTTTGCGGGTCGCCTGAACACCCACTTGGTGTTGCAACGGCCATGAACACACAGAACCGTCTGCGCTTAGCAACACCCCACGGCGACACCTTGGAGTGGCGTTTCAAGCGCAATTGCTCGGTCTCACCGCGCCAATTGGCCGCCATGTATGCGCTGTTGTGCCTGATTTCGCTCACGGTGGCTGGTTTTTTTTGGTCCATGGGCGCACGTTTGGTCCTACCGTTCACCGCCATCGAGCTGACCGCAGTGGCCATCGCCTTCATCATTTACGCTCGCCACGCCACCGATTGCGAACGAATTGCTTTGAGCCGTCATCACCTGATCATCGAACAAGAGCGTGCGGGTCAAATCTCTCACGTGAGTTTCAACCGCCAATGGGTTCAGGTACCGGATCGACAGTCACCCCGTGAATTGATCGAGCTGCGTGAAGGTCAACGGCGCGTGCACTGCGGTCACCACATACGCTTGGACTTGCGCGATCAAGTCGCGCAGGAAATCCGTTGGGCCATCAAAGGTTTCTAGGCAAAGTATCGTTGGGATGTTGCCGCTGCAAGGGTTGTTGAGTGCCATCCAAAAAATAGGGGTCGGCCACGTAAGCGGGGCCCTTCATCACCATGACGATCACACAACCGATGGCCAAGGTCAGCACCAAGGTCAGGTGCAAGATCACCAACCCGACCATCATGTAAATCCATTGGGTAAGTTGGCGTTGTGTGGCAGCATCCACGTCACCCCAACCCATCAGCCAAGCCGCTACCATGACGACGCAAGGCACCGACACACCCACCAAAAAAATAAACGGCAAGCGACGCCACAGCACCCACTCCAAGCCCGATGGCGAACGATGGAAACCAGGCCATTTTCGCAACCAAGGCGTTTGAAACAAGCGGTCCGAGTTCTGATGTTGGTCCATGCTCGCATCATAATCAAAGCATGAAACGAAAAACCGCTGCGCTGCTGTTGACCGCCGTGATGGTTGTGGTGGTCGACAGTCATGTGGACTGGGAGACCATCGATGGCCAAGGCCTACTCAACGTCAACGGCCATCGCATGGACCCCGTGGGTTGGGCCAGAGACAAAGCGCATCTGACCCGTCGAGACTGTGCTTGGTACACCAGCCCCAGTGAGGACAGTGCCGTGGGGCAATCGGTCATGAAAGCGATTGTGGGGCACAGCCCTCCAGACTCCGCACAAGCACGCTGGCACCAAGCCCGGCAAGATGGGCATTGGTTGATCGCCGAACTGTCTTTCGAGCGTATCAGCCCGGCGGTGGTGTTGATGCAACGTCAGGGAGACCGCTGGCGGGTGCACCCCAAAGCCATTTGGAGTGGCAGCACAGAGCCTTGGTACCCCAGTACCCGCATCCGTGACCATTTGATACAGCAAGCGCCCGAAGCACCCAAAGGTCTTATCGCTTGTTTCACGCCCATCCAAGACTTTCGCTCAGTGCGCTGAGCGGGGCGACCCCACCACCCTCAAGCGCGGCGCAAGCCACCAGGTCATGAAACTGGCCAATACCCCCAACAAGCCCACCAGCCAATAACCTGTGAGCTGACCTTGTGCGTCGCGCCCAACCAGCAGACCACTGATCAGCGCGGCAACGCCCATGGACGCTGACTGCACGGAAGCGTTCAGGCTTAAAAAGGTTCCGCGTAAATGGGGGGCTGCTGTGGCCGAAACCAATGCCATGCCAGGAATCATGCGCCCACTCATGAGCACGAACAAAGCCGTCGAAATACCGAACAGGCCCCACACAGGCAAGCCAGCGGAGACCGTGGTCAACACCAAGGGCACCATCACCGCCAGGGCCAAGCGCTGGAACACCCAAACCTTCCCCAAGCGGTCGCTCAGTCGACCGATCCAACGGGCACTGATCAAGGTGCCCACACCGCCCAACAAATACATCCAAGGTACTTCATGGGCCAACATACCCGCGTTGAACTGCAAGTAAATGGTGATGTAGGGAATGACCATGAAACCCGTGAACATCATGGCGCTGGTGAAAGCAAACGCACGCCAGTGCGCTGGTTGCGACAAGATTTGTCCAATCCCCCGCCACAAAGAAGTGCGATCGGGGTGGCCCATATGAGCATCCAGGCGAGGCATATGCCAAGCGGCCAACAGGGCCAACATCGCCACCATGACCGCAATCGCTACAAACGGTATGTGCCAATTCCAATGCGCGGCCATCCACAAGCCCAGTGGAACCCCCGCCACGGTGGAGATAGAGAACGAGGTCATGACCACCCCCATTGCACGACCCCGACGCTCAAACGGAATGGCATCTGCGACGATGGTTTGCGTCAAGGCCGATAAAACACCACCAAACACACCCGCAGCAATGCGGGCCACCAACAAAGACCCGTAATCGGGTGCCAAACCACAGGCCAGGGTGGCCACACCAAACAGTCCGTACAAAGTCAGGAGAAGTCGCTTGCGTCCAAATCGATCGATATAGGTGGCGGCCAACAAACCCGACGCACCCGCCGCCAAGGTGTAAGACGAGACCAACAAGCCGAACTCCGCGTTACTGACACCAAAGATGGCAATGAACTGCGGCCCCAAGGGCATCATGATCATGAAATCCAAAATATGGGTGAACTGGATACCCGCCAAGGTCCACAGCAGCCAGCGCTCGCGGCGCGGGGTCAATCCAACGGCATTCGTATTCATTGATCTATCTCAACACGCTTGGGGAAAACCTGACTCAAGATGAAATCCCCACTTAAGGAGACCACATGAAATTGTTACAAGACCTGTTCTCGACCGACTATGGCTTGATGAGTCTCGTCGGAATTTTGTTCATGTTGGGAATGATGGTGTTTTTTCTTAGGTTATTCATGGGCAAGATGCGTTGAGCATTGACGCAACGCTGAGACCATGATGCTTCCACCAGATTTGGCGTAAGATGAACTCATCTTAACAACAGGTGGACTCACGATGCGCCTCGATGCCACTTATGCTTCACCGGCTCAAGGGCTCTATCAGGCCCAAAACATGCAATTTCGCTCGACCAGCGAAATAGCCCGCCATCAACCTTCAGAAGGCGATGGCGCGTTGGTTGACCTCAAACGCGCCGAACAACAAGCCCAGACCTCGACCCAAGCCCTCAAAAGCAGTGATGAGATGGTTGGCACCCTGATCGACATGATGGTTTAACGGGGCAACAAAAAAGCACTTGCCCATTTAGCGCAAGTGCCTGATGTCAGCATGAATGCTGGTGGGTGGTACAGGGATTGAACCTGTGACCCCTGCCGTGTGAAGGCAGTGCT
>CAZNWS010000067.1:0-4633 GCA_964576495.1 uncultured Hydrogenophaga sp.
AGAGCGCCTTGATGTCCTGCGGCACGCGGTCAATCGGGCTGAGCGAGCCGTCGAAGTGTTTGAGGTCCATGACCATCACGTCGTCCCACAGGCCCAAGCGCTTCAGGTCTTTGACCAAGTAGCCGTTGATGACGGTGAACTCGCCCGACAAGTTGGACTTGACCGACAGGTTGCCGAAGCTCGGCTCGATCGAGGCGTCCACGCCAATGATGTTGGAGATGGTGGCGGTCGGTGCGATGGCCACGCAGTTGGAGTTGCGCATGCCGTCGGCCGCGATTTTGTTGCGCAAGGCGTTCCAGTCCATGGTCGAGCTGCGGTCGACTTCGACGTAACCGCCGCGCTCTTGGGCCAAGAGGTCCAGCGAGTCCAGTGGCAAGATGCCTTTGTCCCACAAAGAGCCTTTGTAGCTGGAGTAGGTGCCGCGCTCTTTGGCCAACTCGGTGGAGGCCCAGTAGGCGTAGTAGCAGACGGCTTCCATGGAGCGGTCAGCGAAATCGACAGCGGCTTGTGAAGCGTAGGACACGCGCAATTGGTAGAGCGCGTCTTGGAAGCCCATGATGCCCAGGCCCACGGGGCGGTGACGCAGGTTGGAGTCGCGCGCCTTTTTCACGGCGTAGTAGTTGATGTCGATCACGTTGTCGAGCATGCGCATGGCCGTGTTGATGGTGCGCTTGAGCTTGTCGTGGTCGATCTCTTTGCCGTTCGGGCCGTCTTTCAGGTGCTGGGCCAGGTTGACCGAGCCCAAGTTGCAGACCGCGGTTTCGGTGTCGCTGGTGTTGAGCGTGATCTCGGTGCACAGGTTGGAGCTGTGAACCACACCAGCGTGCTGCTGTGGGCTGCGCACGTTACAAGCGTCCTTGAAGGTGATCCAAGGGTGGCCGGTTTCAAACAGCATGGACAGCATCTTGCGCCACAGGTCGGTGGCGGGCACTTGGCGCGAGGGCTTGATCTCGCCACGTGCGGCTTTGGCTTCGTAGGCCACATAGGCTTTTTCGAATTCGGCACCGAACAGGTCGTGCAGGTCGGGCACGTCGTTGGGCGAGAACAGGGTCCACTGGCCTTTTTCCATCACGCGCTTCATGAACAGGTCGGGGATCCAGTTGGCCGTGTTCATGTCGTGGGTGCGCCGGCGGTCATCGCCGGTGTTCTTGCGCAGTTCCAAGAACTCTTCGATGTCCAAGTGCCAAGTTTCCAAGTAGGTGCAGACCGCACCCTTGCGCTTGCCACCTTGGTTGACGGCCACGGCCGTGTCGTTGACCACTTTGAGGAAGGGCACCACACCTTGCGATTCGCCGTTGGTGCCTTTGATGTGGGCACCCAAAGCGCGCACGCGGGTCCAGTCGTTACCCAAGCCGCCAGCAAACTTAGACAGCAAGGCGTTTTCTTTGATAGATTCGTAAATGCCATCCAAGTCGTCGGGCACGGTGGTCAGGTAGCAGCTGGAGAGCTGGCTGCGCAACGTGCCGCTGTTGAACAGCGTGGGCGTCGAGGACATGAAGTCAAAGCTTGAGAGCACTTCGTAGAACTCAATGGCGCGGGCTTCGCGATCGACTTCGCCCAGCGAGAGGCCCATGGCCACGCGCATGAAGAAGATTTGGGGCAGCTCAATGCGGGTCTTGCGCACGTGCAAGAAATAGCGGTCGTACAGGGTTTGCAGACCGATGAAGTCGATTTGCAGGTCACGTTCAGGCTTGAGGGCGGCGGCCAAACGGGGCAGGTCGAATTGCAGCAGCTTCTCGTCGAGCAACTGGTTTTCCACGCCTTTCTTGATACTTTGGGGGAAGAAGTCGGCGTAGCGGGTGCCCATTTGATCGATGGGCATTTCTTCGCCCAAGACTTCCTTGACCACGGTGTGCAACAACAAGCGAGCCGTGGCGTAGGTGTAGTCGGGGTCCTTCTCGATTTGGGTACGTGCGGCCAAGATGGCGGCCTTGTAGACCTCTTCGATCGGCACGCCGTCGTAGAGGTTGCGCATGGTTTCGCTGACGATGGGCTCGGCTTTGACGTCGGCGCTCAAACCGCTGCAGGCTTGGCGAATCAGGGCTTCCAGGCCTGCCACGTTGAGGGGTTTGCGTTGACCGTTTTCGGTCACAAACAAGCTGGGGGTTTGCGCTGCGGCTGGTGTGGCGGGTTGTTGGGCGCGTTCTTGGGCGCGGCGCTCACGATAAAGCACATACGCACGCGCCACTTCATGGTGGCCACTGCGCATGAGACCGAGTTCCACTTGGTCTTGAACGTCTTCAATGTGGAAGGTGCCGCCGCTCGGGCGTGAGCGCATGAGGGCGCGCACCACGTTTTGGGTCAGGGCGTCGACGTCTTCGCGCACGCTGGCCGAGGCCGCACCTTGGGTGCCGTGCACGGCCAAAAAGGCTTTCATCAGGGCCACGGCAATTTTGCTCGGCTCAAACGACACCACGGCACCGTTGCGGCGGATGATCTGGTAATGGGCAAACGCGGCATTGTTGCTCAAAACCAAAGGTTCACTTTTGGGGCCCACACCGGCGCTGATGGGGCTCGGTGCGGTGGTCATGGTGCTGGTTTGCATGGGCTTTCCTCTGGAGTTTGTTCTGTTCAGCGCTGGGGCTTGGCGGCTTGTTTGGACACGCGTTGGGGCGGATCTGGGCTTTCAAAAAAGCACTCACAAACTGCTAAGTCGCGAGCGGGGCGAAAATTGGGCAAACACCATATCTGGTGTGTGGGAATGATTCTAACCACTACCAGTAGCGTTTGAGCGGAAAAACACCCATTTCCTCAAATGGTATTTTTGAGCCCACTCGGGTATTCATATTTGATAGTTTTATTTGTTTTGCCAGATGTGCCTTGTAGACCGCATCCACAGGGCAACTCACGCAAGTCTTTTAGGTTTTGTCAGGCCTGCCAGCGCATTTGAGCCGCAAAGGCCGATGAGACACAACGCTGGCGATGAGTGCCCCTGAGTTGAGTTGAATCAAACGTTGTTTGATCCCAGGTCAGGTGGGTGCATGGCTTCGGGAAAACACCGATCCGGCCAAGCCAGTTGTTGTTGCAAAAAAGCCCAATCGAATCCCGGGCCAGGGTCTTGTTTTCGTTCTGGGGCGATGTGCTCATGTCCGGCGATGTCCACCACGGGATAACGTTGGCGCAAGTCTTGGCACAGGCGCACCAAGGCGCTGTATTGCGCCGATTCAAAGGTCAAACCTTCTAAGCCTTCGAGCTCGATGCCCACCGAATGGTCGTTGCAACCTTCGCGGCCACGCCAACTCGAACGCCCCGCGTGCCAAGCCCGAGCATCGGCATCGACAAATTGAACGACTTCGCCATCGCGTCGGATAAAGAAGTGGCTGGAGACTTCGGCACCACGGATCGCTTGGAAATAGGGGTGCGCGTCCCAGTCAAGGCGATTGGTGAACAGTTCTTCGACGTGGGGTGTGCCGTACACGCCTGGGGGCAAGCTGATGGAGTGAATCACCACCAAGTCAATGGCAACGCCAGCAGGCCTCGGACCGAAATTGGGTGAGTCGCAGCGGCGGGCGTGTCGCCACCAACCGCCGTCCCAATCCGATGGCTTATCGACCGGCATGGCGATCGCGGTGCTCGGCGTTGCAGAAAAAATGGCCGCCGTTGCTCAAAGCTTCGGTGGCTGGCAGGTGTGTCCCGCAATGCGCACAGGCCACCATGGCCATGGGTGTCTGGTTGGGTTGAGGTGGGCGTTCTTGGGCGGCCTGATCGGCGATCCGGGCCCTTCGCCAGAGCTGATAACCCACCCACACCACCACCAAGACCAGGATGTATTTCATGACAAACGGTGCAAAACAACTTCCAGCACGAAACGGGAGCCCACGTAGCCCAGCAACAGCAGACCCGCTGCGACGTACAAGGTTCGAACGGCCAAGCGGCCGCGCCAACCCCAACGCCAACGGCCCCACAGCAACACACCCATGGTCAGCCATGAGAGTACCGTGAAGACGGTCTTGTGGTTCCACAAGACACGGGCGTCCGTGCCACCCGCAAAGAACCAACCCGCCAACACCGTGGCGCTGAGCAAGACAAAACCCATGCCCACGAACCGAAAGGTCATGCGCTCCAGCGTCAGCAAGGGCATGCCATCGGCCTCGGTCGTGCCTTGGCGAATGCGGCGTTCGGTGCGCTGCAACCAAGCGGCGTGGGCAACCGCGGCCGCGATCAGTCCATAAGAGGCAAAACCCAAAGCCCAGTGCAAGGGCAACCATGTCGAGCTCAAGTTGGGGTGGATGGTGCCGGGCCAACTGGCGGCCAGCCACACTGCACTGCCGCCCAAGAGGGCCACGGTCCAGCGAAGTACCCCATGGGTGTGCAAACGGCTCTCCAGCGCATAAATGCAAAACACCCACCACATCGTCACCGACAAAGCCAGAGCAAAGCCAAAAGTCGGTGGGTCGGCGGTGAAATCGCGGTGCAGCACCGTCAGGTGCAGCAAAGCCACGATCAGCAAGATCCAACGGCTCAGGCCCGTTGAGAGTCGGGGCTGCGCCCAAGCCCAAGCCATGTAAGCCACCACCACCGCAATGGGCAGTGCGTTCGGCAGTGTGGAGGCTAAAATCATCCTCACAGTTTAACGGTCCTCGCGGCCCCTCACGAACCGAGATCCCTCCCGATGGCTTCAGCCCTCTCCGAA
>CAZNWS010000067.1:4733-7401 GCA_964576495.1 uncultured Hydrogenophaga sp.
CCTCGCGGCCCCTCACGAACCGAGATCCCTCCCGATGGCTTCAGCCCTCTCCGAACGCCTATCCGGCATCGTCAAAACCCTGCGCGGCCAAGCCCGCATCACCGAAGAGAACGTCTCAGAGATGCTGCGCGAGGTGCGCATGGCCTTGCTGGAGGCCGACGTGGCCTTGCCAGTGGTTCGCGATTTCATCGCCCGCGTCAAAGAAAAAGCCCTGGGTGAAGAGGTGGTGGGCTCGCTCACGCCGGGTCAGGTGCTGGTGAGCATCGTCAACCGCGAGCTCGCCGCCACCATGGGCGAGGGCGTGGCCGACATCAACTTGGCGGCCCAGCCGCCCGCGGTGATCCTGATGTCCGGCTTGCAAGGTGCCGGTAAGACCACCACCACCGCCAAGTTGGCCAAGCACCTGATCGAGAAGCGCAAAAAAAAGGTACTCACCGTCTCGGGTGACGTGTACCGCCCGGCTGCCATCGAACAGCTCAAGACCGTGACGGCACAGGCTGGCGCCGAATGGTTCCCCAGCTCGCCCGACCAAAAGCCCGCGGACATCGCGCGCGCCGCGCTCGACCACGCCAAGCGCCACTTCTTTGATGTGTTGCTGGTCGACACCGCCGGTCGCTTGGCCATC
Source organism: uncultured Hydrogenophaga sp. (assembly GCA_964576495.1). Taxonomy (GTDB): domain Bacteria; phylum Pseudomonadota; class Gammaproteobacteria; order Burkholderiales; family Burkholderiaceae_C; genus Hydrogenophaga. Next base: position 5,359 of record CAZNWS010000067.1, read on the forward strand.
GACGAAGCGCTGATGCGCGAAATCCAAGACCTGCACGGCGTGCTCAAACCGGTGGAGACCCTGTTCGTGGTCGACGCCATGCAAGGTCAAGACGCGGTCAACACCGCCAAGGCCTTCAGCGACGCCTTGCCCTTGACCGGCATCATCCTGACCAAAACCGACGGCGACTCGCGCGGCGGTGCGGCCTTGTCGGTGCGCCACATCACCGGCGCGCCCATCAAGTTCGCTGGTGTGTCTGAAAAAATCGATGGCTTGGAGGTCTTCGACGCCGAGCGCCACGCCGGTCGCATTTTGGGCATGGGCGACATCGTCGCTCTGGTCGAGCAAGTCACCTCCAACATGGACATGGCTGCGGCACAAAAGCTCGCCGCCAAAGTCAAAAGCGGTGGTGGCTTTGACCTCAACGACTTCTTGGCCCAACTGCGCCAAATGAAGCAAATGGGCGGCTTGTCCAGCCTGATCGACAAACTGCCGGGCGCCATGGCCTCCAAGGCCTCGGGCATGGACATGGGCCGCGCCGAGCGCGACATGAAGCGCAAGGAAGGCATCATTTGCAGCATGACCGCCAAAGAGCGCAGCCGTCCCGACATCATCAAAGCCACTCGCAAAAAGCGCATCGCCGATGGCGCCGGCGTTCAGGTGCAGGAAGTCAACCGCTTGCTCAAAGAGTTTGAGCAGATGCAAGGCATGATGAAAAAAATGCAGGGCGGCGGCATGATGAAAATGATGAAGCGCATGGGCGCCATGAAAGGCATGCCGGGCATGCCCAAGCTGCCGGGCATGTGAGCCCGCTTCAGCTCACCACGACTTCGCCGCGCAAGGTGTAGGCCAGTGCCTTGGTGATGCGCACGTCCACCATTTGACCGATCAAGCGGTCGGCCACCGGTCCACCTTCGAAGTTCACCACCCGGTTGCACTCGGTGCGCCCCATCAGCTCAGGCACTTCGCCGGTGGACTTGCGCGAAGCGCCTTCGACCAAAATCCGCTGCACCGTGCCCACACGGCTCTCACTGATGCGTTTGACGTTGTCGTTGATCACGGCTTGCAACGCGTGCAAGCGTTTGAGCTTGACGTCAGCCGGCGTGTCGTCGGGCAGGTTGGCCGCGGGCGTGCCAGGGCGGGGACTGAAGACAAAGGAGAAGGAGTTGTCAAAGCCGACATCGTCGATGAGCTTCATCATCTTGTTGAAGTCGGCCTCGGTCTCGCCAGGGAAGCCCACGATGAAGTCGCTGCTCATGGCCATGTCGGGGCGGATGGCGCGCAGCTTGCGCACCGTGCTCTTGTATTCCATGGCGGTGTAGCCGCGCTTCATGGCCATCAGGATGGTGTCGCTGCCGTGTTGCACCGGCAGGTGCAGGTGGTTCACGAGCTGCGGAATTTTGGCGTAGGCCTCGATCAGGCGCGGCGTGAATTCGTTGGGGTGGCTGGTGACGTAGCGGATGCGCTCGATGCCCGGCATGTCGGCCACGTATTCCAGCAGCAGCGCAAAGTCGGCAATGTCAGCGGTGCCGCCCATCTTGCCCCGGTAGGCGTTCACGTTCTGGCCCAGCAGCGTGATCTCTTTCACGCCCTGCGCTGCCAGGCCCGCCACCTCAACCAGCACATCGTCAAAGGGGCGGGAGACTTCTTCGCCCCGGGTGTAGGGCACCACGCAATAGCTGCAATATTTGCTGCAGCCTTCCATGATCGACACAAAGGCGGTCGCGCCTTCCACCTTGGCGGGCGGCAGGTGGTCGAACTTTTCGATCTCGGGGAAGCTGATGTCGACTTGCGGGCGCTGCTTGCGCTCGCGTTCGTTCAGCAATTCGGGCAGGCGGTGCAGGGTTTGCGGACCAAACACCACGTCCACATAAGGTGCACGCTTGATGATCTCGGCGCCTTCCTGGCTGGCCACACAGCCGCCCACGCCAATCAGCACGCCCTTGGCTTTCAGGTGTTGCACCCGGCCCAAGTCGCTGAACACTTTTTCTTGCGCTTTCTCGCGCACCGAGCAGGTGTTGAACAAAATCAGATCGGCCTCGTCCACATCCTGTGTGGGCTCAT
>CAZNWS010000068.1:0-3567 GCA_964576495.1 uncultured Hydrogenophaga sp.
CTACGAGTACGAACACGACCGCCTGGCCATCGACCTGATCAACGGCGGACCTGGCTTGCGCGAATGGGTGGACGACCTCAGCGCCCCGCCCGAGGCCTTGGAGGCGCTGGCGGCGCGAGACGAAGCCGCTTGGATAGAGGCTCGACGGCCTTACCTGTTGTATTGAGGATCACCCAAGTCAGCAACCAAGCGCTCAGGACTGCGCGCCCATGAGGTAGTCCATCTTGCCCAAATCCACTCCCGCATGACGCAACAAGCCATAGGCGGTCACGACATGGAAGAAGAAGTTGGGCAACGCAAAGTGCTTCAAGTACGCCTCTCCCAGCATGGTTCTGGTCCTGCCTTTGCCCACGGGAAACGTGATCTCCTGCGCCTCGCGCCCATCAAAGGCGTCTGCAGGAACCGTGTTGAGCCACGCTGCCGTTTTGCCGATGCGGTCCTGCAATTGAGCGAACGTGGTTTCATCATCGGCAAACTTGGGCGCCTCTAGGCCGCTGACGCGCGCTGTCGCGTTTTTGGCCGCATCGCAGGCCATGCGAATTTGAGAGGCCAATGCCAGCATGTCAGGGGCGAGGCGCAAGGGCAAAAAGGCGTCCGGGCTAAAGCCACGTTGTGAGGCGTTGGCTTCTGCCTTGTCCAGACAATGGGCCAGATTTGCCAAGGTCGTTGTGAAGATCGGCAGGGTGGCGTTGGTCAAGCTCATGGGCATGGGGTGTCTCCTTTCAGCGAAAACCAAACATGCCGTTGTTGTTGGCCAAGCCTGATGTCGGAATGGCTTGAATGACGTCCCAGTGCTCGACGATTTTGCCGCCGTCAAAGCGCAGCAAGTCGTAAAACACCACGGGGGTGCCTCGGTGTGTCCCCTCCGAGATGGAGAGCACAAAATTGCCTTCGCCCAGCACCTTGTGCTGCTTTTTGAACACCCACTGCTCGCTTGGCATGGCGGCCATAAAGCCTGTGAGGCCGTCCGCCGCCATGGGGTTGTGTTGTTTGTAGTCCGGAGCAAAGTTGGCTTGTACGGCTGCACCGGCTTGCTCGGGTGTGCCATGGATCAGGGCATCAAACAAGCGCTTCACCTGCGCTTTGTGGGACTCGGTTTTGTCCAGATCGGTGATGGCGGTTGAACCATCGGTCAGCGTGCGCCCAGAGGGGTTGGGCGGTGTCTGCGCCATCATCGCATCCCAGTGCTCGGCGACCTTTCCATGCTCGTCGACGCGGATGATGTCAAAGGACACCATGACATCTGCGCCGAACGGTGCGGCATTGCGCCAGATGTTGTGCATAAAGACGTAGTGGCCGTCTTCAAACATGCGGACATTTTCTGCTGTGGTGCCGTGTGCCTTCAACACAGGCAGAAGCTGTATGAACGGTTCTAGGCCGGTAGGGATGAAGGGGTTGTGCTGGATGTAGTCGGCGTTTGCCAGCTCCCGCATCTTGGCGGCGTCTTGCTGCAAAACCGCACCCAAAAATGCGCCAACGATGGGTTTTTTGCTCATGGTCGATACCTTTGATGGTGATGCTTCGGTTGCGGGTGCCGTTGAGGTGCTGCCACAAGCGGCGAGGGTGACTGCCATCAGGCAGCTCAAAGCCAATGTCTTCATGTATTGCTCGATAAACAGTTGAGACCAAAGTGGAGTCCCCTTGGCATACGCCGCGGGGACGGCGTTGCATCAAACGTCGGTGCCGCTCAACACACTGTCGAGCTGCATTTCCTTCAACACACGGTCTTGAATAGGCTGCTTGGCAGCGTTCATTTCATCCACACCCCAGGTGATGCCAACCACGGTGCGTGTCGGGCGTTGGCCAGCGGGCATGTCGGCCAGTGCCAAGTAGGCATCCACCACCAGCTGCGGCTGGGGCGCTTGTTCGCTCTGCAGGAACGTCGCAAAGTGCTGACCCATGGCCGCAGGCACCCCGGCCAGGTCGCCATAGCTGGCCAACACGTCATGGCGTTCTGGCGCTTTGCCGCCGGCCAGTAAGCCGGTGCCAAATGGGCCGGGCTGCACGATAGCGACATCGATGCCAAACGGCGACACCTCGTAGCGCAGGCCTTGTGCATAGCCTTCCAGCGCGTGCTTGGTGGCGCTGTAGGTCGAGAAGAACGGCGGCGAGATCTGGCCAACCAGCGACGATGTGTTGATGATCAGCCCCGACTTGGCCGCGCGCATCGCGGGCAACACCGCTTGCATGGTACGGATGGCACCGTAGTAGTTGGTCTCCATCTGCTCCTTGGCTTGCGCGATGCTGAAAGCCTCGGTGATGCCCAAGTACATGATGCCGGCGTTGTTGATCAGCACGTCCACGGGGCCTTGGGCATGGATCTGTGCAAAAGCGGCTGCGACCGAGGCGTCGTCGGTCACGTCCATGTCGATGACCGACACCTGGCTGGAATACGCCTCCAGCGCGGCTTTTTTGCCGGCGTTGCGACCTTGTGCGTCTCGCAAGGTGCCCCAGACGCGATAGCCTTTGTCTGCGAATGCCTTGACAGCACCCTCACCAAAACCACTGCTGCAACCCGTCACCACCACCACTTTGTTTGTCTTGCTCATGAAAATCTCCAATGAAATTGAGGTAAACAAAACCCAGAATTTGGATTTCGTACCGCATGGTATCAGACATTTCGTACTGACTGGTAATTTATTGAGATATTTTTGTACCGAGTGGTAAACTGTCAACAACATGGACAAGATTGAACACACAGCCCGGCGAGGGCGACCCAGCACCCGCAACCGAGAGCAAGTCTTGGAAACTGCCTTGCACGCCTACTGGCAAGACGACAGGGCCGCCACGTCGGTCAACGCAATTTGCACCTTGGCGGGGGTCTCCAAGCCATCGCTCTATCGGGACTTTGGCAGTGAAGATGGCCTGACCACCGCCGTACTGGAGCGTTACCGTGACTGGGTGTTGGCACCTTTAGGTGCATTGCTCACCAGCCCGACAAGTTATACGGACAAGCTCCAAGCACTCATTGACTTTGCCAGCGAGGATCCGCAAATGGCAACCGGCTGTCTGTTCGTGAAAATGCGCGCGACCCGATCGCGTTTTGGAGAACAGACCCAAGCCACGATCGCGAGCATCGAGACTCAACTTCTGCACCAGTACACACAGTTTTTTCAAGCCGCTGAACAAAGTGGCGAATGGGCTTCACCCATGTCCGCCGAATTCGCAGCGGGCTACTTGAACGAGCAACTGCGTTTGGCGGCCGACCAACGCGCCGCCGGAAAAGCATCGGATTTGGTCCGCTCGTGGTTGAGCTTGGCCCTTTCGGTGTTGCGTTAAGGCCAAGCCTTGCGCTGCATCACACCCAAAGGTTGATCAGCCCGCTTGCACCGCCTGCACCAAGCGCTCAGCACAGGACTGGGCTTGTGCCGCGTCCTCGGCTTCGACCATGATGCGCAGCAAGGGCTCGGTGCCGCTGGGGCGGATGAGCACACGGCCGCTGTCACCGAGTTCGCGCTCGACGCTCTGGGTGAGTTCGGCCAAGCGCGTGTTGCTGCGCCAGTCTTGACCCGGCTTCAAGCGCACGTTGAGCAAGACCTGGGGGAAGAGCGTGACGCCGTCGAGCAA
>CAZNWS010000068.1:3667-7352 GCA_964576495.1 uncultured Hydrogenophaga sp.
CAACCGATTTTGATGACCTCAGCGCCCAATTCGTGGAACACGGCCGGGGCGATTTGGTAGGCCGCGCCGTGGGCGCCGTCGACCACGATTTTCAAGCCTTTGAGCGTGAACTCAGTGGGGAAGGTGCTTTTGCAGAACTCGATGTAACGGCCCGCAGCGTCGTCCAAGCGGCGTGACTTGCCCAGCTGGGCCGAATCCACCCACACCGGGTCTTCTTGGAGCGCGGCCTCGACGTCTTGCTCCCAAGCGTCGGAGAGCTTGGCGCCTTGGGCGCTGAAAAACTTGATGCCGTTGTCGGCAAAGGGGTTGTGGCTGGCCGAGATCACCACGCCCAAGCTGGCGCGTTGCGCGCGGGTGAGGTAGGCCACGGCCGGGGTGGGCACGGGGCCCAAGAGCACCACGTCCACACCAGCCGAGTTAAAGCCGCTCTCCAGCGCCGACTCGAGCATGTAGCCCGAAATGCGGGTGTCTTTGCCGATCAGCACCAACGGGTGGTCCTCGGTGCGCTTCAAAACGCGGCCGACCGCGTGTGCCAGGCGCAAAACAAAATCGGGGGTGATGGGGGATTGGCCCACGGTGCCGCGGATGCCATCGGTGCCAAAGTAGGTGCGAGTCATGCACGCATTATCGCGCTTGCGCCGCCCGCCAAACGGCCGCGGCTTGCACGGTGGCAGCCACGTCGTGCACGCGCAGCACCCGCGCGCCCCGCTCCAGCGCCAGCACGGCCGCCGCCAGACTGGCGGCCACGCGATCGGCTGCCACGCTCTGGCCGGTCACCGCGCCCAAGGACGATTTGCGCGACCAACCTGCCAGCAAGGGCCAACCCAAACCGACCAAGGCGTTTTGCTCAGCCAGCAAGGCGAAGTTTTGTTCGACGGTTTTGCCAAACCCTATGCCGGGGTCGAGCACGATGCGCTCACGCGCCACGCCCGCAGCCTGCACAGCGTGCGCACGCGTTTGCAAAAACGCCGCCACCGCCGGCACGACATCGCCCACCATGGGCTCGATTTGCATGGTTTGTGGCTCGCGGTGCATGTGCATCAAACACACGCCGCAGCGCGGGTGAGCGGCCACCGCGTCCAAGGCACCGGCTTGGCGCAAGGCCCAGACGTCGTTGACGATGTCCGCGCCAGCGTCGAGCGCGGCGCGCATGACCTCGGGCTTGTAGGTGTCCACCGAGATCGGCACACCCCAAGCCAAAGCCCCCTGCACCACCGGCAAGACGCGGGCCAGTTCCTCTTGCAGCGACACCGCCGGGGCGCCGGGGCGCGTGGACTCGCCACCAATGTCCAAGATGTCGGCGCCCTCGCGCAAGAGTTGCTCGGCGTGCGCTAAGGCCGCGCTGGTGCTGCTGTGACGACCGCCGTCGGAAAAAGAGTCGGGGGTGACGTTGACGATGCCCATGACGCGGGGGCGCTGCAAGTCGATGTCAAAGCGGCTGGTCTGCCAAATCATGGGGCGCATCTCAAAGAAAAACGGGGCCGAAGCCCCGTGTGTGTTGGTTGGACCGAATCAGGCCGCATTGGGCGCGGGTTCGGTGCTTGGAGCAGCAGCGCCACCATCGCCACCGCCCACGGAGGGGTTGCGCGGCGTCCAGTCTTTGGGTGGACGCGGTGGTTTGCCCGCCATGATGTCGTCGATCTGTTCGGCGTCGATGGTTTCCCATTCCAACAAAGCCTTGGCCATGGCGTGCATCTTGTCGCTGTGGTACTCGATGAGGTCACGGGCAAGCTTGTACTGCGCGTCGATGATGCGGCGCACCTCGTGGTCAACCTTTTGCATGGTCTCTTCGCTGATGTTGGTGGTCTTGGTGACCGAACGGCCCAAGAACACTTCACCTTCGTTTTCGGCGTAGACCATCGGACCCAAGGCATCCGTCATGCCGTAGCGCATGACCATGTCGCGCGCGATCTGTGTGGCGCGCTCGAAGTCGTTGGACGCGCCGGTGGTCATCTGGTTCATGAACACTTCTTCGGCGATGCGACCACCAAACAGCATGCTGATTTGGTTGAGCATGAACTCTTTGTCGTAGCTGTAGCGGTCTTGTGCCGGCAAGCTCATCGTCACGCCCAAGGCACGGCCGCGGGGAATGATGGTGACCTTGTGCACGGGATCGCACTTGGGCAGGAGTTTGCCGATCAGGGCGTGGCCCGACTCGTGGTAAGCCGTGTTCTTGCGCTCTTCCTCGGGCATGACCATGCTCTTGCGCTCAGGGCCCATCAGGATTTTGTCTTTGGCTTTTTCAAAATCCTGCATCTCGACGGTGCGCGCATTGCGGCGCGCAGCCATCAAGGCGGCTTCGTTGCACAGGTTGGCCAAGTCGGCACCGCTCATGCCGGGTGTGCCACGGGCAATGACCGAGGGGCTCACGTCTTGGCTGATCGGGATCTTGCGCATGTGCACGTTGAGGATCTGCTCGCGGCCACGGATGTCGGGCAAGGTCACGTAGACCTGGCGGTCAAAACGGCCGGGGCGCAACAAAGCCGCGTCCAAGATGTCGGGACGGTTGGTCGCGGCCACGACGATGACGCCGAGGTTGGTCTCAAAGCCGTCCATCTCGACCAGCATCTGGTTCAAGGTTTGTTCGCGCTCGTCGTTGCCACCGCCCAAGCCCGCACCGCGCTGACGGCCCACCGCGTCAATTTCATCGATGAAGATGATGCAAGGCGCGTTTTTCTTGGCGTTTTCGAACATGTCGCGCACGCGCGATGCACCCACACCCACGAACATTTCCACGAAGTCCGAACCCGAGATGCTGAAAAACGGCACCTTGGCTTCACCGGCAATCGATTTGGCCAACAAGGTTTTGCCCGTACCGGGAGGACCCACCAACAACAGACCCCGGGGGATTCGACCGCCGAGTTTTTGGAACTTTTGCGGGTCTTTGAGGAAGTCCACGACTTCCTTCACTTCTTCTTTGGCCTCATCGCAACCGGCCACATCAGCGAAGGTGACTTGGTTGGTGTTTTCGTCGAGCAAACGCGCCTTGGACTTGCCGAAACTGAACGCGCCGCCTTTACCGCCACCTTGCATTTGGCGCATGAAGTAAATCCACACGCCGATCAACAAGAGCATGGGGCCCCAGCTCACGAGCAGGGACATCAGCAGCGAGCCTTCTTCGCGGGGCTTGACGTCGAACTTCACACCGTTGGCCAACAAGTCGCCCACCAAACCTCGGTCAAGGTAAGTGGCGGTGGTGCGTACGCGGCGGTCGTCGGTGGTGATGGCCACGATCTCGGTGCCGCTAGGCCCCTCTTGAATGGTGGCCGATCTGATCCGCCCGGAATTGACTTGGCTCAAAAATTCGGAATAGCCGATGTTGCCCGCCGCAGCCGGGTTGACGCCTTCAAACTGTTTGAAGACCGTGAAGAGCACCATGGCGATGACCATCCACACGGCAATTTTCGAAAACCATTGGTTGTTCAAGACCGACTCCTGACAGCGTTAGAGAGATAAAACAAAGTTGAGGTCATTTTAGGCTTTTCAAGCCCTTAGTGCGGTTCGTGGGCTTTTGCGTTGCCTATGACCCTGTTAAGGATTCTTGATGGTCCGGTTTTTCAGACCCAAGCCCACCAAAAAGGTTTCAGACGATTTTTCGCGTGAAGCCTTGGGTTTGATCGCTTTGACCACCTTGAAGGTCTGCCGAAACAGGGCCACCATGGGGTCATACGCTCCACCGTGGAAG
>CAZNWS010000069.1:0-7267 GCA_964576495.1 uncultured Hydrogenophaga sp.
GAGTCGAAGTTGAACTTCGCGTCCAAGGCCTTGATGTTGCCCTTGCTGTCGCAGTTCAGTGGGTTGATTTCCACCAAGGACGCATCGGTGTCCATGTAGCACTTGTAGAGTTTTTGCAGCACGTCAGCAGCTTGGTCGGCCGAGCCGCCGGTCAATCCGATCGCGTTGGCGATCTTGAGCGCTTGGGCTTGACCCAAACCGGTCAAAGGATCGACCAAGTCGGTGATGATTTTCTCAGGCGTGGAATGTGCGACTTCTTCGATGTCCATGCCACCTTCGCTGGAAGCGATCACCGCCACTTTTTGGCTGGCGCGGTCGGTCACGATGGACACGTAATATTCTTTGTGGATGTCGGCACCGTCTTCGATGTAGAGACGACGAACTTTTTGGCCCTCAGGGCCGGTCTGGTGCGTCTTGAGCTGCATGCCCAAGATGTCACCCGCCAAACGCTTGACGTCGTCGATGGACTTCGCCACTTTGACGCCGCCACCTTTGCCACGGCCACCGGCGTGGATCTGGGCCTTCACGACCCAGACGGGGCCGCCCAATTTTTGAGCCGCTTCCACCGCCTCTTGAACGGTGAAGGCCGGGATGCCGCGGGGAACGGGCACGCCGAACTGACGCAAGATTTCCTTGCCTTGGTATTCGTGGATTTTCATGAGCTCTCTCTCAGGATGGATGGGTACTGATCCCGTTCAGCGGCAAAGCTGGATCGGCCGAGGCGGCTGTTGTGCAGCAACTGCGGGAATGTATCATGCTGCAACGCACCATACTCGGATGGGTATCAACAACATAATGCATAATTATAGAGATCGGTTTCTGAACCTGACCTGACACGGACGAGCGCCATGCACCACGTATTCATTGACGGCGAAGCCGGCACCACCGGCCTGCAAATTCGCGAACGCCTGCAACACCTGCCCGGCGTGGAGCTGGTGTCCATCGCACCCGAGCACCGCAAAGACCCGCAAGCCAAACGCGACATCATGGCCCGCGTGGACATGGTCATTCTGTGCCTGCACGACGACCACGCTCGCGAGTCGGTCGCCATGATCGACAGCCTTGCTGGCCGCAAACCCAAAATCATCGACGCTTCCACCGCGCACCGAGTGTCGCCGGGCTGGGTCTATGGTTTTCCCGAGTTGGCCGCCAACCAACGCGAAGCGGTGATCCAGGCCGATCGGGTGGCCAACCCCGGCTGCTACGCCACGGGCGCGATTGCTGTGCTGCGTCCGCTCATCGACGCGGGCTTGATCCCCGCCGATTTCCCCGTGGCCTTGCCCTCCGTGAGCGGTTACTCGGGCGGTGGACGCGCCATGATCGAAGACTTCGAGGCGGGCAAAGCCCCCTTGTTTGAAGCCTACGCCCTGGGCTTGTCTCACAAGCACATCCCGGAAATCATGGCCTACACCGGTCTGCGCCGCCGCCCCTTGTTCGTGCCCTCGGTGGGCAACTTCCGCCAAGGCATGCTGGTGCAGGTGCCCCTGCATCTGGACGAATTGCCCGGTCGCCCCAGCGCCGCCGATTTGCACACCGCACTGGTCCAACACTACGGCGCTGTGGTCGACAGCATGGTGAGCGTTCACCCAGCCACCGACAACGGCAAGCTCGACGCCACCGCGCTCAACGACACCAACCAACTCGAAATCCGCGTGTTTGCCAACGAAGCCCACCGACAGGCGGTGCTGATCGCACGTTTGGACAACTTGGGCAAGGGCGCGAGTGGTGCGGCGGTGCAAAACCTGCGCCTGATGCTGGGTGTTTAAAGATCGATTTCTCGATCCCTCAAGACCCGGCTCACCACCTCGGCCGAAAAACCCCGGGTCAACAAAAACCGCACTTGTTTGGCATGGGCTTGGGGATCGGCCGCTGGCACACCGAACTTCCTCATCCAAACTTCGCGCGCGCGGTCGAGCTCGCTGTCTTTGAGCTCGGCCAAGGCCGTTGCCACGGCCTCGCCACCCAGTCCTTTCGCCGCGAGCTCTTGTTTGAGCCTTGCAGCACCCAGCTTGCCCGCGCGATGGTTGATCACCGACTCAATCACACGGGCGTCGTTGATGAAGTCGCGCGCTTGTAATTCGTTCAAAGCTTGAGCCAACTCGCCCGGCACTTCTTCGTGTGGGGCGAGTTTGCGCTCGAGTTCGGCCCGCGAATGTTCACGCTGGCTCAAGAGCTGCAATGCGCGGCCCTTGAGCGATCGTGCAAACCCCAAGCGCTTAGAGGCTTGGGGCTTGTTTTCATCGCTCATACAAGAAGCTCCCGATCAGTCGGCCAGCTCTTTCGGCTCCTTGGCCGCTTTGGCTGCCTTCGCGGCTTTGGGGGCTTCAACCGCTTCTTCAACCGGCAGCAAGGGCACGCCCAAGGATTCGCGCACCTTGTTCTCGATCTCGATGCGCAATTCAGGGTTTTCGCGCAGGAATTCGCGCGCGTTGTCGCGCCCTTGACCAATTTTCTCGCCTTGATAGGCGTACCAAGCGCCCGACTTATCGATGATGTTGGCGGTCACACCCATGTCAATGATCTCACCCTCACGGCTGATGCCCTCACCAAACAAGATGTCGAATTCGGCGGTTTTGAACGGTGGCGAAACCTTGTTCTTGACCACTTTGACCTTGGTTTCGTTGCCGATGGCCTCGTCGCCTTTTTTGATGGTGCCGGTGCGGCGGATGTCGATGCGGACCGAAGCGTAAAACTTCAGGGCGTTACCTCCAGTGGTGGTTTCGGGGCTGCCGAACATGACACCAATCTTCATGCGGATCTGGTTGATGAAGATGACCATGCAATTGGTCTTTTTGATGGTGGCGGTGAGCTTGCGCAGGGCTTGGCTCATCAAGCGGGCTTGCAAGCCAGGCAGGCTATCACCCATGTCGCCTTCAAGCTCGGCTTTGGGAGTGAGCGCGGCGACCGAGTCGACCACAATCAGGTCCACAGCGCCCGAGCGCACCAGGCTGTCGACGATTTCCAAAGCCTGCTCGCCAGTGTCGGGCTGGCTGATGAGCAGCTCTTGCAAATCCACGCCCAGCTTTTGGGCGTATTGAATGTCCAGCGCGTGCTCGGCGTCCACGAAAGCGCACTGGCCACCGATTTTTTGCATTTCGGCGATGACTTGCAGCGTGAGGGTGGTTTTGCCCGACGACTCAGGGCCGTAAATCTCGACCACGCGACCACGGGGCAAACCACCCACGCCCAGAGCGATGTCCAGACCCAAGGAGCCGGTGGAGACGACTTGGATATCTTCGATCGCCTCACCTTCACCCAAACGCATGATGGTGCCCTTGCCGAACTGTTTTTCGATTTGGGACAACGCGGCTTGTAGGGCCTTGGTTTTTTCGCTGTTCATGCCTTTGATGCTGGTTTCCATGGTGTTTCTCCTAAAGGGCCCTGTTCAGCGGGCGGTTGGTGGTGATGCATACAGGCTGGATGCCTGAACAGCATTGTAGGTGGCCATACTTCCAAAAAAAGTATATTTATGGTCAGTTTGCCTTATTATTTACCGATGCACGACACCCCTGCTCAAACCATCACAGACGACCGCTGGCGCAGCGGCCATCTGGGTCGCCTGATGGGCCTGGCGCTGCGCCGCTTCGACGAACGCGTCCTGCACCTGATGGCCCACGACCCCCATGTGCCTTTGGCCTTGTCCAACCTCGCGGCCCGCGCTCAAGTGGGTGCGGCACACATCCACATCACACGCCACTTGAGCCTCGGTGGCTCACGCTTGACCGAACTGGCCCACCAAGCCGGCATGAGCAAACAGGCCATGGGCGATTTGGTCTCGCAATGTGAGGCTTGGGGCTTGGTGCGCCGAGAGCCCGACCCACTGGACGCGCGTGCCAAACGCGTGGTGTTCACGGACGATGGTTTGCTGTGGCTCATGGCCTTTCGCGATGCGGTGGCGCAGGTCGAATCGGAATTCCGCGCCCAAGTCGGCGACGAGGTGGCCACGGTAGTGGCCCTGGGTTTGGAGGCTTACGGTAGTGAAGCCTTGGAGCCGCCGAAGCGGCCCAAACGGTGAGGCCTCGGGTCTGCCCTAGAGACAACCCCCTGCGCAGCACTAAAATAGGGCATACACACAACACATTGATCGCCCTTAGGCCGGCAGGAGACCCCGATGCGCATTTTGATAGCCGAAGACGACCAAGTGCTGGCCGATGGCCTCTTGCGCACCCTGCGCAATTCCGGTGCTGCGGTGGACCACGTGGCCACCGGCAGCGAGGCCGATGCGGCCTTGATGATCAACAACGAATTCGATCTGCTCATCTTGGACTTGGGCTTACCCCGCATGCACGGCTTGGAGGTGCTCAAGCGCCTGCGGTCGCGCGGCTCGACCATGCCGGTGCTCATCCTCACCGCCGCCGACAGCGTGGAAGAGCGCGTCAAGGGGCTGGACTACGGCGCCGATGACTACATGGCCAAACCCTTTTCCTTGCAAGAGCTCGAAGCCCGCGTGCGCGCACTCACGCGCCGAGGCATGGGTGGCACCACCAACACCATCAAACACGGCCCACTGGAATACGACCAAGCCGGGCGAGTGGCCACCATCGACGGACGCATGGTCGAGCTCTCGGCCCGAGAACTGGGCTTGCTTGAAGTGTTGCTCCAACGAGCAGGCCGCTTGGTCAGCAAAGACCAATTGGTCGAACGCCTGTGCGAATGGGGTGAAGAGGTGAGCAACAACGCCATCGAGGTCTATATCCACCGCTTACGCAAAAAGATCGAAAAAGGCCCCATCCGCATCGCCACGGTGCGCGGCTTGGGTTACTGCCTTGAGAAAATCCCCGGCTGACGCCACCCCCAACCCCTTAGACGCGCTCGCCCCAGAGGAGCGTCCCGAAGCCTTGTCGTTTGGCTTGTTCCAACGCGAGCAGCGCAGCCTGTTTGGTGAAATCCTGGACTGGATGCTCACACCCTTGCTGCTGTTGTGGCCTCTGTCGTTGGCGTTGACATGGTTCGTGGCGCAAGGTATTGCCAGCAAGCCTTTTGACCGCGCGCTTGAATACAACTTGCAAGCACTCACGCGCTTCGTGGTGGTCAAAGATGAGCACGTCCATTTCAAATTCAACGATCAAGCGCGCGACCTGCTGCGCGCCGACGACACGGATTTGATTTACCACCAAGTGGTCTCACCCCGAGGTGAAGTGATCAGCGGCGACACCGACTTGCCTTTGCCTCGCGACAACGAGACGCCCATACCCGGTCGTGTGCTGCTGCGCACGGATTACGTGCGCGGTGACGAGGTTCGTGTGGCTTACCTGTGGCTGGCGCCCAGCGACAACAGTCGCCGCTTGGTGTTGATGCAAATCGCCGAGACCATGGGCAAGCGTTCGACTTTGGCCACGGAGATCATCAAAGGCGTGATGGTGCCGCAGTTCGTCATCTTGCCTTTAGCGGTCTTGCTGGTGTGGCTGGCCTTGGTTCGGGGTATCCGCCCCTTGAACGATCTGGAGCAACGCATCCGCGCACGCAAGCCCGACGACCTCAGTCCGATCGAAGAATCCTTCATCCCACAAGAAGTGGCGCCACTGGTGTCGTCCATCAACGATTTGCTGAGCCGACTCAAAACTTCATTGAGCACACAAAAACGGTTCTTGGCCGATGCGGCCCACCAACTCAAAACGCCGCTGGCTGGCTTGCGCATGCAAGCCGATTTGGCCCAGCGCGAAAACGACCCGAAAGAAATTCGCAACTCGCTGCAACACATCGCGCGCTCCAGCGTACGCGCCACCCACACCGTCAACCAATTGTTGGCTTTGGCCAGAGCCGAAACCACTGGGCGCAGCCTGCCCGTTGGACGCATCGATTTGGCACAACTGGTGACCGAAGTGGTGCAAGACTCGGTGCCCCGTGCTTTGGAACACGGCGTGGATTTGGGTTACGAGGGGCCCAATCACATTGCGCCAGAACACCACATCGAAGGCAACACCACCTTGCTTCAAGAAATGGTGCGCAACTTGGTAGACAACGCCATCAACTACTCAGGCCGACAGGGCGTGGTCACGGTGCGGGTATTTTTTGACCCCTACAGCGGCGTGCAAATTTTGCAGGTCGAGGACAACGGCCCCGGCATCCCAGAGAACGAACGCGAGCTGGTCTTGCAGCCGTTTTACCGAGCCTTGGGCACCAACGTCGATGGCTCCGGCTTGGGGCTGGCCATCGTGCACGAAATCGCGCAGCAACATGGCGCAGACATCGCCATGGACGCTGCCCACCCCGAGCGCTTGCAGCCAGGGCTCAAGGTTTCGGTGCGGTTCATCCCGGCGAGCAGCAACGGACACTGACAAGGGCCGGGGCAAACTGCCCCGTCCATCAGCTCAGGTGTTTGCCGATGATGCCGGCCAGCTCAAACATGGTGGCACTGTCCTTACCAAATACCGCTTGTAACTTGCCGTCGGCTTTGATGGACCGTTTGTCTGCTGGGTCTTGCAAGCCTTGGGCCTTGATGTAGTCCCAAATCTTCTTGACCACCTCGGTACGGGCATAGGTGCCCTCGCCAATGACCGCGGCCAAAACAGCGCTGGGCTTGAGGGTGCCGACTGCGGCTTTGCGCGGCACTTTGGGTTTGACCGCTTTCTTGGCCGCCGGGGCTTTGGCGGTTTTGGTCGCGGCCTTTTTGGCCACCGCTTTGCCAAACGGCGTCTTGGTCGCCGCTGTCTTGCGGGGCGGGTATTTCTTGCCGCCTTCACGGGGCTCGAACTCAAACGTCACCTTGCCCTCTTCGGGGTTCCAAGCCAGCATGGCCTTGAAAGATCGCCGGGTGCGGTTGCTCACAAACTTATCGAGTACGTCGGTCTTGCCGCTGGACAAGAGTTTGACGATTTGATCGCGCTCGACCGGCTGCTGCAAGATGAGCTTGCCCGTCTTGAAGTCGCAGTTGGGTGTGGGTTGCGCATGGGTAGGTACCGCTTTGCTGCAAACGTATTGACTGCCATGCTCGTGCACGGGACTGCCACACTTGGGGCAGGCGCCCAGCGATTCGTCGCTGAACTCGACGATTTCGCCGCTGTCTTCATTTTTTTTGTCGTCGCCGAAATCAAACTCAAGCTTCCAGTTCTTGTCTTCTTCGCTGTACTTGAGCGCCATCTCGGCCACGAAGGGCCAACCTGCTTTGGAGCGAAAACCTTCGAGTGGGCCGATTTTTTTGTCGCGCATGAATTGCTCAACCTCGGCTTGTTCAAAGGTTCGGCCTGCGGGCGACTTACCGAATGAAAAGCCGCAGCCGTCGCTGGTGCCATCAGCCCCAGTGCAGGAGTAGCGACGGTAATTTTCT